>DATMYG010000226.1:0-21751 GCA_035561055.1 Clostridia bacterium
TCCCCGCACAGGCTCTCCGTAATTAGCTTGACGGCGGCCTTCGACGCGCCGTAGACGCCTTGCCCCGGTACGGAAAACAGCGCGCCCATGCTCGACACGTTCACGATAGAAGCCTCCGGCCTCGCCAGCAGACGAGGCAGAAACGCCTTGGTCATATTCAGCGTCCCGCCGAAGTTCACATCCATGACCCGGCGGATCGTATCGTATCCGATATCGTTCACTTCCGCAAAGGGATGAACGATGCCCGCGTTGTTGATGACGCCGTCGATCCGGCCGTGCAGCGCGATCACCTGCCCAGGCAGCGATTGCACCGCCTCCGCATCCGCGATGTTAACGAGATGCGCCGAAAGCCTGTCACGGTCTTTTCCGGCGCGCCGCGCCGTTTCCTCCAGCCCTTTTTCGTCGATGTCCACCGCGGCGGCCCGCGCTCCGCACGAGAGCAGCTGCAAAACCAGTTCCCGGCCAACGCCGTTGCCGCCGCCCGTCACCACGAAAACCCTGTCCCCTATTTTCAAGCGCGTTCCTCCTGCGGTGTTGACAGTTGTAAGCGCATTTATTATAGTAAGCCATATGTATTGAACGCAACCAACTGTTGATCTTTTTGCGGGTGCGAAATCGTCATTTCCGTGGACAGTGTCGCCCTAAAATCAGATCATCCCGTGTCTGTCCGGCTTCGGGGAAAGGAAGCGAGTATGGCAGAGAACCAGCGAATCCGCCTGACGAAGAGAATGCTCCGGGAAAGCCTTATCGCCTTTTTGGCACACAAGAACATTCATCATGTATCCGTGCGTGAAATCTGCGAAGGCGCCGAGATCAACCGCACGACGTTCTATAAATATTACGGGAGTCCATACGACCTGCTCAGGGATATGGAGAACGAGGTGCTCGCGCAAATCGAAGGTTATTTGGGCATGAACGATGGCTTGCAGGGCGATTTCCAGTTGTTCTTAAAGATTATCTCGTATATCGATGACAACGTTGAATTATGCAGGCTCCTGATCAACAACGCGGTGGGCTCCGCGTTTCCCGAAAGGTTATTGAATCTGCCGACGATACGGCGGCTCCTGAGCGAGCAGCTTTCGGCCGAATACGGGAGCGACGAATCGGACTACATCCATCAGTTTGTGGTCGACGGCGGCTTTAGCATCATCAAGCGATGGATCAACAGGGACGCGCGGGAGAGCCCGGAGAAGATCGCCATGCTTTTCGTCAGCACCCTGAGTAAGCTCATTCCGTGAGGCGGAAACGAACCATACGCCACATCTTTTCAAAAGCCGTCATAAAAAACCCCCGCGGCGGAAAACCGCCGCGGGAGGGTTTACATTGTTGATTTAGGCCCGAATGCTCTTCGGCGTTATTTCTTGCTGACCGCGCCGAATTTGCACGAGGTCATGCACGCGCCGCACTTGATGCACTTCGACTGGTCGATCACGTACGGCACCTTGGGCGCGCCGGAGATGCACTTAACCGGGCAGTTCTTCGCGCACAAGCCGCAGGTCTTGCACTTATCGGGATCGATCACGTAGTTGAGCAGGTTCTTGCATACGCCCGCGGGGCAGCGCTTGTCGCGGATGTGCGCCTCGTACTCGTCCCTGAAGTAGCGGATGGTCGAGAGCACCGGGTTGGGCGCGGTCTGGCCGAGGCCGCACAGCGCCGTAGCCTTAATGTTCCTGGCAAGCTTCTCAAGCTTTTCGAGGTCGCCCTCCTCGCCCTTGCCGTCGCAGATCTTGGTGAGGATCTCAAGCATACGCCGCGTGCCGATGCGGCAGGGCGGGCATTTTCCGCAGGATTCGTCCACCGTGAACTCGAGGAAGAACTTCGCGATGTTGACCATGCAGTTGTCTTCATCCATGACGATCATGCCGCCTGAGCCCATCATGGAGCCGATGGCGACAAGGTTGTCGTAATCGATGGGGATGTCGAGATGCTCCGCCGGGATGCAGCCGCCGGAGGGTCCGCCGGTCTGCGCGGCCTTGAATTTCTTGCCGCCCGGGATGCCGCCGCCGATCTCGTAGATGATCTCGCGGAGGGTCGTGCCCATGGGAATTTCGACGAGGCCGGTATTGTTGATTTTGCCGCCGAGGGCAAAGACCTTGGTGCCCTTGCTCTTCTCGGTGCCGATGGCGGAAAACCACTCGGGCCCGTTGAGGATGATCTGGCAGACGTTGGCGAAGGTCTCGACATTGTTAAGGATGGTCGGCTTGCCGAAAAGACCCTTGTTCGCCGGGAACGGGGGACGCGGGCGCGGCTCTCCGCGGCCGCCCTCGATGGAGGCCATGAGCGCGGTTTCCTCGCCGCACACGAACGCGCCGGACCCAAGGCGCAGGTCAACGTCGAAGTTGAAGCCGGTACCGAAGATATCCTTGCCCAGGAGGCCCAGCTCGCGCGCCTGCTGGATGGCGATGCGAAGGCGCTTAACCGCGATGGGGTACTCCGCGCGCACGTAAATGTAGCCCTGCTGGGAGCCGATAGCATAGCCCGCGATGGCCATGGCCTCGAGCACCGCGTGGGGGTCGCCCTCGAGTACGCTGCGGTCCATGAACGCGCCGGGGTCGCCCTCGTCCGCGTTGCAGCAGACGTACTTGACGTCGCTCTCGGGCGCTTTGGCGAACTTCCATTTGAGGCCGGTCGGGAAGCCCGCGCCGCCTCGGCCGCGAAGGCCGGATTTGAGGATGCAGTCGATGACCTCGTCCCTCGTCATTTCGGTAAGCGCCTTGGCGAGCGCCTTATAGCCGTCGAAGGCGATGTACTCGTTGATGTCCTCGGGGTTGATGACGCCGCAATTCCTCAGCGCAATGCGCATCTGCTTCTTGTAGAACTCGATGTTGTTGAGCGAGAGGATGTTCTTCTCCTCATCAATGCTCTTCTTGTAGAGCAGGTCCTGCACGATGCGGCCCTTGACGAGGTGCTCGCTGACGATGCGCGGCACGTCGTCGACCTTGATGTGGCTGTAGAACGCGCCCTCGGGGTAGACGATGCAGATGGGGCCGTTTTCGCACAGACCGAAGCAGCCCGTGCGCACGACCTTGACTTCTTTTTCAAGGCCCGCGTTTTTGATGCCTTCCTCGAACTTCTCGATGATCGCCGGTGAGTTGGAGGAGGAGCAACCGGTACCCGTGCACACGAGCACCTGAGAACGATAGAATTCCATATTTACCTCCTGACTTCCGGCTTATTTGTTCTTGGCTTCGTAGTAGCCGATGGTGTATTCGACGACGGGATTGCCGCCCACGACGTGCTCGGTCACGATCCTGCCGACCATGTCCGGCGTGACCTTGACGTAGGTGACCTTCTCCTCGCCGGGCTTATAGATCTCCACGATGGGCTCAAGCCGGCATACGCCGATGCAGCCCGTTTGGGCGACGGCGACGCTCTGCAGGTTCCGCTTGGCGACTTCGTCCATGAAGGCGGTCAGCACCGGCCGCGCGCCTGCCGCGATGCCGCAGGTGGCCATGCCCACCACGATGCGGGTGCCGTTCTGTTCGCGGCGCAGATTGATCGTTTCGAGCGTCTTCTTACGGATCGCTTCGAGTTCCTGTATGGATTTCATGTATTAGACACCTCCGTTTAATTCTGTAATCCCTTGCTGTAAGTTCTCCCTGATCCACGCGGCGACCGCGGGCGTGGAGAGCGGTATGTCGTCGCCGAGAATCCCTTTGATCTCCCTCGTATCGAGCGAGTACGTTTCCCCGTCGACGCGGTACGTATATACGAAATCGATCCCCTCGCTGCTGCAAACCAGGCCGTAGATCGTGTCCGCCATGTCCCCCAGAGGAGGGCGGTCGATGTGGCTGATACGGTAGGTCGCCGCGATGCGCGTGCCGATGCCCGGCGTCGATTCGAGCTCGAACGTCCCCTCGCAGCCCTCCGCCCCCTCCTTAAAGAAGGGGATGCCCAGTCCGACGGAGCGCGTCGTGCGGGTGGTGGTGAACGGATCCGTCACCCTCTCGAGCAGGTCGCGGTCCATGCCGCGCCCGTCGTCTTTCACCTCGAGGCGCATCCAATCCCGCGAATGCTCCACCTCGACCATGATCTCGACCAGCTTCGCCCCGGCCGAAACGGAATTCTGGGCGATGTCGAGTAGGTGCAGGGAGAGCTCCTTCATGACCATGGGCTCAGCCCCTTTGGCGATACTTCTCCACGATCGCGGGGATCTGGGCGGGCGTGAGCCTGCCGTAGACCTCTTCGTTGATCATCATGGCGGGCGCAAGTCCGCAGCAGCCGATGCAGCGCGTGGCCTCGAGGGTGAACATGCCGTCCTCGGTGGTCTTGCCGACCACGACGCCGATCTGCTTTTCAAGCTCCTCGAGCACCAGCTGGCTGCCGCGCACGTAGCAGGCAGTACCTAGGCACAGGGCGACGGAGTACTTGCCGCGCGGCTGCATGGTGAACTGGGAATAGAAGGTCGAGACGCCGTAGATCACGCTCACGGGCGTGCCGGTTTTCTCGCTGATGTGGTGCTGCACCTCTTCGTTCACGCAGCCGCAGATCTCCTGCGCATGCTGCATGATGGGCAGCAGGCCGCCCGGAACATCCTTCCACTCGACGATGACTGCGTCGAGCTGCTCCAGCTGTTCCTTGCGGATGCCGTTTGCGATTGCCATGAAAAAATCCTCCTTTGAATTTGCGGAGACATATTGATAAAAAAACTACAATATGCCTTAAGGATTGTACCATACAACCCCGCAAAAAGGAAGCGAAAAGTTAAGAAATGCAGGTTTTATTTACTACCGTTCATTATGAAACAGCCGCTGGAAAAACACGGATTTTCCGGGCGTTTTTCGCCCAATCCACAGGCCTTTTTCAGGAGTTTCGTCGCTTTTTAGGCGTTTTTGCGGCACGTTTTTTGAAAGTTTCGTGCCCGTTTCCTGCATGCTTCGGCGCGTGTTTCATTTCGCGCGGCGGCAGGAGCGCGTCCTTTCCAAAGCCGATCAGATCCTCCCTGCCCGCGGCCTTGAGCGCCTCGCGCGCAAGCGGCGCGTACGCGGACTTGAAGAACTGCATGAGCGCGCGCTGCATGGCTTTTTCCTTCTGGGAACGCGGCACGTACACCTTCTCCCCCGTGCGGGGATCGGCGCCCGTATAATACATGCAGGTCGACAGCGTGCCGGGCGTCGGGTAGAAATCCTGCACCTGCTCCGGCCGCTGGCCTGTTCTCTTCAGATAAAGCGCAAGTTCGACGGCGGCGTTGAGGTCGCTGCCCGGATGGGAGCTCATGAAGTACGGCACGATGAACTGCTCCTTACCCTCGGCCGCGCTGAACCTTTCGTACTTGCGGCAGAACGCGTCGTACAAGTCGCGCGGCGGCTTGCCCATAAGGCGGAGCACGCGCTCGTTTACATGTTCCGGCGCGACCTTGAGCCTGCCGCTGACGTGGCTGCGCACGAGGGCTTTGAGGAACGCGTCGGACTTGTCGTACATGACGTAGTCGTAACGTACGCCTGAGCGCACGAACACGCGCTTCACGCCCGGCACAGCGGAAATCTCGGCGAGGAGCCCGACGTAATCCGCATGGTCGGCTTCGAGGTTGGGGCAGGGCTTGAAGCCAAGGCACTGGCGGTCGGCGCAGACGCCGTGCTCAAGCTGTTTTTTGCACGCGGGTACGCGGAAATCCGCCGTGGGCCCGCCCACGTCGTGGATGTTGCCCTTGAAATCGGGGAGCTTCGCCATGAGCTTCGCCTCCTCAACGAGGGACTCCCTGCTCCTCGACTGCACGACGCGCCCTTGATGGAAGGTCAGCGCGCAGAAGGAGCAGCCGCCGAAGCATCCCCGACAGGAGGTCAGAGAGAACTCGACCTCCTCGAGCGCCGGTATCGTTTTTTTATAATTCGGGTGAGGTTTTCTCGTATAGGGCAGATCGTAGACCTCGTCGAGCTCCCGGCGGGTCAGGGGCATCGCGGGCGGATTGGCAACGAGGAAGCCTTTGCCGTGCGGCTGGACGAGACGCGCCCCTCGCACGGCGTCCTGTTCGCGGTACTGCGCCATGAAAGCGGAGGCGTATTTGGCTTTATCCAAAGACACTTCCTCAAAGCTTTCGATCAGCTTATAATCGTACACCTTATCGAGCGAATCCGTATAAAAGCAGGTTCCCGCGACGTAGGTGACCTGATCGATCGGAAGGCCCGAGGCAAGCGCGTCCGCCATGTCCACGATCTGCCTCTCCCCCATGCCGTAAATAAGAAGGTCCGCGCCGGAATCGACGAGGATGCTGCGTCTGACCTTGTCGTCCCAGTAATCGTAATGCGCAAAGCGGCGAAGGCTCGCTTCGATCCCGCCGATGACGACCGGTATGCGGCGAAACGCCTCGCGGCAGCGGTTGACGTAGACGATCACCGCGCGGTCGGGGCGCTTTCCCGCCTCGCCGCCCTCGGAATAGGCGTCCTCGGAACGCGGCTTTTTCGCGGCGGTGTAATGGTTGACCATGGAGTCCATGTTGCCGGAGTTGACGAGGAAGGCGAGCTTCGGCCTGCCGAGTGCGCGGAAGGCCGAAACATCCCTCCAATCCGGCTGGGCGATCACGCCCACGCTGTAGCCGTGCGCCATCAGTACGCGCGCGATGATGGCCGTGCCGAACGACGGGTGGTCGATGAGCGCATCCCCCGTGACGAGCACGAAATCCGGCCGCGTCACACCCCGCGCGCGCAATTCTTCAACGCTCATGGGGATGGTCGCGGTCGGATCGAAATGTATGTTGTTATCGATTTCCTTATTCATCCGCCTCCGGCACGGGTTTCACCTGCGCAGGCTCCTCCAGTATGGATTCTTCCGGCATAGGCTCTTCCGGTGCGGCTTCCTCCAGCGCGGGCGCAGTCTCCGGTTCCTCCGGCGCGCGCCGGACGGGGCCGCGGCAGGCGAGCTCCTCGAGGAGCATGCGCACGCGAAGGCGCAATACACCCATCTCCTGCTCCTGCCTGTCCATGTCGCGGATGATTTCGTCGAGAAACGCGTCGACCTCCTCGACGTCGTAGCCGAGGAAGGAACGCTGGAAATCCTTGTCGATGATTTTCTTTTTATCCATGGCCCTCGATAGGCGAACGCCGTGCCCGGGAAGGGCACGGCGCCCGCGCTGTCCGTCGGCTCAGATGAGGCCGTCGTTGTCGGTCTCGCCGTTGCCGATGACGTCATAGTTGGTGGGCGCTACGACGAATATGCCCCGTGAGATCTTATAGATGGTGCCGTTGAGGGCGTAAATCGCGCCCGCCATGAAGTCGAGAATGCGCTGCGCGCAGTCGAGCTCCAGCTCCTCCATATTGACGATCACGGGCTTGCGGCTCTTCAAATTATCGATGATGTTCTGGGTATCCTCATAGCTGATGGGATGGTAAACGATCATCTTGAGCTGAGCCGCCGACGGGAGGCTGACCACGTTGCCGCTCGGCGCGCTAGCCCTGCGGGGACCGCGGCTGCCGAGCTTGACGACGTTGTCCTCGCGGGGAGTCTCTTCGTACTCCTCCTCCGCGTAGTATTCATCCTCCATGTCGTTCTCCTCGATGCCGATGTACTCGAGGAACTTGTTCATGAATCCTGCCATTTTGTTATTCCCCCAATCAATAAAATTGTATGGCGCTTGGAGAAATAATCATTGGGTCACCGGCGAAAGCTGATCTGTATTTACGCCCCGCCGCCGGGAAACGCCCGCCTCGCGCCGAACAGCGCGGTGCCTATGCGCACCATGTTCGACCCTTCGGCGACCGCCGCCCTATAATCCCCGCTCATGCCCATGGAGAGCGTGTCCACCCGCGCGCCGGGAAAGCCCAGCGCGGCGGCTTTATCGAACAGCTCCCGCATGCGGGCGAAATGCCGCCGCGCCTCCCCCTCGCCCACATCCGGAGGAATGCACATCAGCCCTCGCAGCCGCACGCCGGGCAGCGCAGAGATCGTTTCAAGGAACGGGAAGAGCCCGTCCGGCATTACGCCGCCCTTTTGCTCCTCGCAGCCGATGTTGACCTCGACGAGCACGTCCTGAACAAGGCGGTTCTTCACGGCCTCGCGCGAAATCTCCTGTGCGAGGCCCGGCCGGTCTACGGATTGGATCGTGGACACCTTCCCGATTACATATTTTACCTTATTCGTTTGAAGTTGTCCAATCAAATGTACACGCGCGCCGTATTCGGCAAAAAGCGGCAGCTTGCCGACAAGCTCCTGCACGCGGCTCTCCCCCGCGTCCGCCACGCCGCAATCGAGCGCTTCCCTGACGCGCGCCTCGTCGACGAACTTGGTTACGGCGAGAAGGACGACATCCTCCGGCTTCCTGCCGGCCCCGACCGCAGCGCGGGCAATGTTTTCTTGAATTTCAAGGTAGTTTTCCCGAATGCTCACGGCTTCACGCACCTCATCCCTGCCGCAAGGCTGCCGTCCGCGTTCACGGCGCGCACGAGCGCTTCGTCCCCGTTCACGGCGACGACGATGACCTCGACGGTTTTTTCCGCGCCCCCCGCATCGACGGTGACGCTCGCCACGCCGTCCTTTACGCTGACGTATTTGAGCGGCACGAGATACCCCGTAAGCTCCGCCGTGACGGTCGCCCTGAGCTTGCGCGCACGCAGGAAATCGCCCATGTTTTCAGTGATCTCCACCAGGTTGAGCACGCCGCCCTCGGAAACCGCCGCGCTCATGGCCGTGCCGCTGAACTGGGCGCCGCAATCCGTGAAGGTGACGGTATACCGCTCCCCCGCGGCGAGGCGCAGCCCCTGGCTGCGCGGCGTTACAAAGGCGAGGTACCACAGGTTGGGGTCGACGAGGCGGTAGACGAGGTTGTTCGACGCGCCCGAGAGCAGGTCGGACGAGCCGGAGATTACGCTCGCGATCAGCGAGGCGTTGATCGTGCCGAGCTTATCGGTGTTGAGGATCTGCTCGTATCCGTCGAAGTAAAAGCTCACGACGCCCGTACCCGCGGCGGTGACCTTCTCGCGGTAGGTGTCCAATTGCGTCAAACGCTCGGTCTGGGTGTTGTACAATTCCGTAAGCGCGGAGGTCGGCTGCACGGTCTGGGTCAGGAAGGCCGCGCGCTGGTTGAGGAGGTCCGCAAGCTCCCTCTGGAGCGCGAGCTGGTCCCCAGGCCCGCTGAGCGCGGCCTGACGGATGGCGAGGCGCTTATTTTGGATCTGCAGCTCGATGCTCGCGAGATCCGCGTTCTCCACGCCCGCCAGAAGGGCCGTCTGCGCCGCGTAGATCTGGCTTTCCACGGTGAGCAGGGCCTGCATCATATCGTCCGAATAGCCCCATTTATAGACGAGCGCGATGTCCTGCATATCGGTCACTGTCGCTCCCTCGTCGACATAGAAGCTCACGCGGTCGTATTTATCCACGCCGACGCACTGCTCGTCCCGGATGAAGACGAGCGTCGCCTCAATGCTCGCGTTCATGACGCCGGCGCGCACCACGCCCGCGTTGCGGCTGTTCAACACAATCCCGAGCATTACGCCGCCGACAATGAGCAGCGCAATGAGGAACACATAGAACCTGCTCTTGACCTTGAAGCGCCGCGCCATTTACGTATCCTTTCCCACGGCGTAGCCCGGCTTCGCGGAGCGGCCGTACTGCCTGTCGAAGTTCTCCTTGTTTTTCGCGACGTAGCCCTCGAACAAAGCGTCCGCGTCCACGCCGGCCTTAAGGCACATGCTTACAAAAAAGTGCAGGATATCCACAAGCTCCTCGCGCACGGCCGCCGCGTCCACGGGCTTCTCGTTCTTCCACCACTTGAAGTTGACTTCGTCCAGAAGCTCCCCGAGCTCGCTCACCATGGCGAGCACGTTCTTTCTGATCCATTCCTCGTCCGATATGCCCTCGAGCGCGCGCAGGCGCACGATGTCCTCGTTGAGGGATTTCTGCATGGCGAAAATGGTTTCAAGCTTGTCCATGACGGCCTCCGATCGCAGGGATGTACACATATCCATTATTGTACAACCGAACGCGCGATTTGTCAGCCTTTTACCATGGTTTCAATTTCCCGGCTTTCCTTTCCGAGCTTACCCACGACGGAGGCGCAGAGCTTTTCTTCATCAAGTACGACGGGGATGATGGCCGCGACGTCCTCCTCGCTCACCCGCTCAAGGCGGGATAGGAGCTCCTCCTCCTCGACGACCTCGCCCAGCAATAGCTCCGCCTTGCCTATGGCGGAACTGCGCGAGCCGGTGTTCTCCTGCCCCAATAGATAGTTGCCGCGCAGTTGATCCTTGGCGCGCCGGAATTCCTCCTTCGTGAAGCCTTCCCTGCGAATCAGCGCGAGCTCATCGAGCACAAGCCTGGCGACCTCGGCCGCCGCATCCGCGCCCGTGCCCGCATAGAGCGCGAAATACCCCGTGTCCGCGTAGGAGGTCGGGTAGGAGTAAATCGTATAGGCGAGGCCCTTTTCCTCGCGTATCTTCTGGAACAGCCGGGAGCTCATGCTGCCGCCCAGGGCGTTGTTCAATACGAGCATCGCGTAGCGCCGCTCGTCGTCGGCGGCAAGCCCCGGCAGGCCGAAGCACAAGTGCGTCTGCTCGACGTCCTTCTCGAAGCAGCGTATGCGCCTCCCGGCGCCGAAAACGCCGGCCTTCCTTTCCCGCCCGCCGCCCGTTTTGGCCGCGGCGAAGCGCCCGTTAAGAAGCGAGAGCAGCGCCTCGCGCTCGAAGCTACCCGCGCAGGCTATGACGATGTCGTCCACGCGGTACAGCCTGTCCATATAGCCCGCGAGCGTATCGCGCGAGAACGAGCGCACGCTCTCCTGCGTGCCGAGTATGGGCTTCTCGAGAGGCGTGCCTTCGTAAATCAGCGTGCAGAGCGTTTCGTGCACGACGTCCTCGGGAGAATCCTGCGTCATGCGGATCTCCTCGACGACCACACCCTTCTCGCGCTCGATATCCTCCGGGGAAAGCTTCGATTGCAGCAGAATGTCCGAGAGCATGTCCGCCGCGAGGGCGATGTGCTCGTCGAGCACCTTGGCGTAAAAGCATGTGCATTCCTTTGCGGTAAACGCGTTGAGGTTGCCGCCCACCGCATCCATTTCGGAGGCGATGTCGGAGGCCGCGCGCGTCGCGGTGCCTTTGAAGAGCATGTGTTCGATAAAATGAGAGACGCCGGATTCCTCCGCCCTCTCGCAGATGGACCCGGCGTCCACCCAGATCCCCAGCGAAACGGAACGGTAATGTTCCATCCTCTCGCTGACGACCCTGATGCCGTTTTCAAGCCTGTCGTGCCAGATCATGCGTTATCCCGGGTAGATCACCTCGGATACGGTGACGACCCTGATCCCTTTCTTCGATAATCCTTCGATGAGCCCTGCGAGGGCGTCCGCGCCGGCGCGCGTGGGCTGCATCAGTATTATACTGCCGATAATCGGTCCGTTCAATCCGCGCGCGACGATATCCTTGGCCGTTCCCGACGCGCAGCGAAGGTCGACGGTGCAGAGCACCTGCGTAAGCCCAAGCTTGCGCGAGGCGCGCGCCGAGGGCGGAACGGCGCGCCCGCCCGAATAATAGAGCACGGGTGAGATGCCCGAAGCCTCCTCGATGCTCGCGAGCGATGCTTCAAGATCCTCGCGGACCGCGGCGGAATCCCCGTCGAAGGAGGGCACATCCCCCATGGTCGCAAGCTCGTGCCCTTCGTCGTACATGCGGCGGACGACATCCGGGCGCTCGCGCGCGTATTCCCCACTGACGGCGAAGGTGGCCTTAACGCCCAGGTCCCGGAGCGTGTCGAGGATATCCTCCACGGCGGAAGCGTCCCACGAAACCGCAAACTCGAGAGCGATTGCGTCCTCGGACGAGCCGCGATAAACGGGCCCCGCATAGAGCGCCGCCATGGTTTCGGCCGCGTTGCCGGAGCTTGTGAAAACATATAAGGCGGCGATGACGAAAATGAGAAAAAGGTTGACGACGAGCCCGTTCCCGCGACGCTTTTTCATATGCCTGTCCCCCGATGTGTGGATTCAGCATAAGGTATGCGGCGCGCCGGACAAATATACGGCTCCCGCTTCGAGAGCGGGAGCCGTATGTGCTATCCAGAATTCTGCGATCAGTCGCTGTCGCGCTTGAGGAAGGCGGTGGCGCAGTGCACCGAGCCACGTCCCTTGTTGAGCTCGGAGAGATTCAGCACGTCGACCTTGACGCCGTGCTTCTCTAAAAGCTCCACGCTGCGCGGCGCAAGGTTGCCGGAAACGACATGGCCGGGCTCGATGGCGACGAAGTTGGTCGCATAGCCATACTTCGTTTCGGTGAGCGAGGGCGTTTCGAGAATGTGGTAACCCTTCTTCTTGAGGGCGTCCACGACCTCGTAGGGCACCTGGCAGGCATGGAGCATGACGAGGTCGTTGCTCGCGAAGTTCAACAGGCCGTCGATGTGCGCGTGGCCGTAGGGGATCTGCATGGTGAGGATATCCGTCACGCCCTGGCGCCTGAGCTCCGCCGCCACCTGATCGTAGCCGCTGCGGTTCGCGCGCACGCTCAGGGAGAGGATGACCGTGTGCCTGTCAACCCAAGAGGCGTTTGCGCCCTCGAAGATGCCGTCGCCCGCGATGGTCTTGACGATGGGCACGCCCAGGCGCGCGCAGGTTTCGGCGACGAATCGCTCCTCGCCCCTGCGCTCCGCCATGGCAAGGCGCGCGATGATGGCACCCTCGGGGGTCATGAAGAGCTTGTCGCGGCAAAATACGGAATTTGGCCTGTCGGCGCGGCCGTTATCCACCAGATAGACCGCGACGCCCTGGCTACGGTAGTAATCCGCAAGCGCGTCGAACTGCGCGCGGAATTTTACCGGATCGATCGGCGCGCGGAAACGCACCTTGTCGTAGTCGAAGTTTTCAATTTCTACGCCCGGCCTGTGCAGCAGCACGGCGCGCAGCCTGTTCACCTCGGAGGAGCAGCCCCAGTCTCCGCCCCAATAGGTCGCCATGTCCTCTTCGATGGTGGTGTAGAGGGGGAACCACCTTTCCCCGCCGATCGCCTTGATGTCGGGCAGCGTCTCGCCGTTAAGCATGATCTGGTCCAGATCCATCATCTCGTCGGTGTACATCTTTTTTTCCATACCGGTTCTCCTTTGACTGTGTGTGTTATTTCATCGGCCGCTTTGGCGGCCACTTGAAATCCTCAGAATTCGGCGCACAGGCCGAGGTTTTTTGCCGCAGCGTTCTCGACGGCGAGCTTCGCGGTCATAAGGTCGAGCAGCGCGAGCCCCGTCGCGTCGAAAATGGTGATCTGCTTTGCGTCCGTGCGCCCGGGGATCATTCCTGCGAGCACCTGGCCCAGCTCGCCCGTCACATCGTCCTTCGAGATGACGCCGCGCTTGATGGGCAATTCCATCTCGCCTACGCGTACGCACTGTGCCACGTCGTCCGCGAAGACGCGCGCGTCGCGGAAAAGTTCCGGATCGATTTCCTCCTTGCCTTCCATATCCGCGCCGATGCAGGAAAAATGCGTGCCGGGCCTGACCCACTCCTTTTTGATGACGGGAGCGCGCGCGGGCGTGATGGTAATCACGGCGTCGCTCCTCCCAACGGCCGCGGCAAGATCGTCCGCCGCGGTGAAACCGACGTATTCCCGGTCGCGGATGCCAAACTCGCCCGCGAGGCGCTCCGGCAGCGCGGCAGCCGCGCGGCGCGCATTCTCATAATCGAGAGGATCGGCGATGTTGACCTCCTCGATGCCGGGCATGGCGAGGAGCGCCCCCGCAACCTGAAAGGCGGATTGCTTGCCCGCGCCGAGCACCGTGAGCACCCGCGACTCGGGCCGGGCGAGCGCTTTGATGCCGAGCGCGGAAGCCGCGCCCGTGCGCATGCAGGTGATGTAGGATGCGTCCATCACGCCGAGGGGAAGTCCCGTCGTAGAATCGAAGAGCATCAGCATGCCGTTGAAGACGGGCAGGCCCTTCGCGGCGTTGTGCGGAAAGCTGTTAAGCATCTTCAGGCCGTGAAGCCCAACGTCCCCGCCGACGAAGCCGGAGCGGATGTCCATGACCGCGTCGAGCTCGCCGAACTCATGGGAAACCAGCGGCCACACGCCCGTCTCGCCCGCAGCCTTCATGCGGTACGCCCGCTCGACGGCGCGAAGCACTTCCTGCATATTCAGCGAAGCCCTGACCTCTTCGCGGTTAAGGACGACGACGCGCATGCTTACCTCGCTTCCAATTCTCTAAAGTATTGGCCGAGCAGCGCGAGCCCTTCGGCAAACTTGCCGGGATCGCCGAAGCCGTAGCCGAGGCGGAAGCACTTCTCTTCGTCAAAACAGCCGCCGTGGCACAGAAGCACACCGAGCTTTTCGTAGATGTCCTCGCAAAGCCTCTCCGCATCGATATCGTAATCGTAATGCACCAGCGCGGTAGCGCTGTGGCTGGTTTGGCTGCAGTGGAGCGCGGGCTGAGTTTTGAGCCATTCGTCGAGCAGGGCGCGGCTCTTTCGCACGATCCCGCGGCTGCGCGCAAGCACGGCCTCATGGTGTTCGAGGGCTATGGCGGCAATCAGCTCGTCGATAGGTCCGTCGCACACGGTGTCGTAGGAGCGGCGGTTTTCCATTATGGCGCGGACGGTTTCGTCCTTGGTGATGATCCAGCCCACGCGCGTCCCGGCCATGGAGAAGACCTTGCTCATACTGCTCGTAACAACGGCCTTCTCGTACACGTCGAGCATCGAGGGCATGTATGCGTCGTCAAGCCCGCGGTAAATCTCGTCGCAGAGCACATACGCCCCTGCGCGCCGCGCGATGGCGGCGAGCGCTTCGAGCGTTTCGCGGCCGAAATACTTGCCCGTGGGGTTGTTGGGGTTCGACAGGGCAATGAGCTTCGTCTTGTTCCAGACGAGCGTTTTGAGCCGGTCGAGGTCGAGCGTGTAATCATCCCGGTAATCAAGGTGCAGCAGCTTCACGTTCGCGCCGAGCGAGGCGGGAATCGCGTAATGCTGTTGATAGCTGGGCACGATGGCGACCACGTCGTCCCCCGGCTCGACGATGGCGTTGATGGCGAGGTTGTTCGCGCCGGTCCCGCCGTGCGTAGTGAGCACGTGCTCCGGTCCCGCGTTCTCATATAGCCCGGCGATGGCGCGCAGCAACCTCTCAGACCCGTAGAAATGGCCGTAGTGCAGGCTCATGCCGCCAAGCTCCGTGAGGAAATCCGCCGGATCCCCGCCCGTAAGCGAGATCAGCTCCTCGAGCCGCAGCGCCTTCACGCAGCTCGCCCCGAGGTTGTATTTGCACAGCGGGTCGCGCGGATTGAGCCAGTATTCAAGCTTGAAGGTATCGATTTTCATCGTGTACTCCAGTCGTATGCTAGTATTTACCGAATTGATGCGATTGCGCTTATATCCTTTATACGTGATGCCGCGGGCCATAATCAAACGCATTTATATGTTGCCGGTCACAGGGAGGGCGGCGTTATTGTTATACCCGTCCACACCTCGCATGCAGGAGTGCGCCCCTGAAGTGCAATGATTCCTGCAATATATTCACGCGCGTCTCCCTTGCGCCGAAGCGTCCATTGTGGTACTTTACATAAAGGCAGGCCGTTTGAAGGAGGATGAAACACAATGGATCAGATCTCAACGACGCTTCAGGACCTGATAAACATGAAAAAGCTCGAAGGAATGCGGCTTGTGGCGGGTCAGCAAGGCCTCGACCACGAAGTCACGACCTGCTGCATCCTCGATTACGAGTACGACCCGGAATTCAAAAATAAGTTTACCTACACGAATTTCCGGCCGGGCATGCTGCTGCTGACCTCGTTTACCTACGCCAAGGACAGGGAGTATCTGATCAGCGACGCGATCAAGCAGCTCATTGCCACGGGCATATCCGGCCTTGCAATCAAGAACGTATACCATCTGCGCATCCCGGACTCGACGCTGCGCTACGCGGACACGCGCAGCTTTCCCATCTTCATGATCGACGACCCAAGCAGGTTCGTGGAGCCCATCATCTACTCCATCCACGAGGGTATCCGCATCCGGCAGGAGCTGCACACCCAGAAGCTGATGATCAACACGATCCTGCGGCTGCCGCTCGGCCAGCAGGAGGAAATCGCCCGCGCCTACAAGCTTTACCCCATGATGGGGCGCTACTACCTCGCCTACTATTTCCGCATGGATGAGGAAATATCCCCCGACGCCTGGACGCAGGCGGACGCCATCGCGCGCGCGGGGAAAAAATGCATGATCTACTCCTACCGAAGCGGCGCGCTGCTGCTGTGCACGGTGGAGATCCCCGACATCGGCGAGGCGCACAAGGAATGCGAGCCGCTCGTGGCGCAGCTTGTTTCCGTTTTTCCGCCCTGTATGATGGGGCTTAGCGAACTGCACTACTCCCCCGTGGAATTGCGCGACGCCATCGAGGAGAGCATGCGCGCTTCGATCATCCGCCGCGAGCCGGGGCTTATGCGCTACGCCGACATGGGCAGCTACCAGATCATGTTCTGCGCGCTAAGCGACAAGCATATGCGCGATTACAGCGAGCGCATCCTCGCCCCCGTGTTCGACTACGATGTGCAGAACGAGGGCAGGCTGCAAAAGACGCTCTTCGGCCTCGTGGAGTGCAAGGGCAACCTGCGCGCGCTCTCCGAAAAGCTTGGCCAGCACGAGAACACACTGCGCCAGCGCCTGGCGCGCATCGAAGCGCTCACGGGGCTGGATTTTCGAAATACCGCGGACTATGAGGAGCTCTCCCTCGCCGTCAAGATCCGCAACTGCCTCAAATGGCAGGAGGAAATCGAGGATTGATCCATGCAGGCGCGAGCCGGCGGGCAATGAATCTACCGGGGCTTTCGAGTGTAAGCGAAAGCCCCGGTTTTCTGCTTGCGATTGTCAGTTTCCGCGCGCTTCGAGGATGGCCTTTTCGGGATCGACGTACGTCACGTGATGCTTTCTGGCGGTTTCCTCAAGCGTGAGGCGGCCGCGGTAGGTCGTAAGGCCGCGCCTGAGGTGCGCGTCTGCGAGCAGCGCCGCCTCCACGCCCTTGTCCGCGATGGCGAGGGCAAAGGGCAGCGTCGCCGCGCTGAGGGTCTGCGAGGCGGTACGCGAAAAGCCGGAGGGGATATTATCCACCGCATAGTGCAGAATGCCCTCTTCAAAATAGACCGGATCGGTATGCGAGGTGCTGCGGCAGGTTTCAATTGCGCCGCCGTCGTCGCACGCGACGTCGATGATGAGCGCGCCGGGCTTCATCATCTTAAGGTCGGAGCGGTACACAAGGTGGTCCGTGCGGGTCTTATCCCACATGATGCAGTTAATGAGCACGTCGGTGCGCCTGAGGCACTCGACAAGGTTCTCCCTGTTGGAGTAGAGGAACTCCACATTCTCGGGCAGCTTTTCCTTGGCCCGCTCCATAGCCTTCCAGTTGACGTCGAGCATCGCGACCCTGTTGCCGAAAGCGCTCGCGAGCTCCGCCGCGCCCTGCCCCGAAAAGCCGCAGCCGATGATGGTCACCTCAGGGGTGGGAACGCCCGCGATGCGGTTAAGCAGCACGCCCGTGCCGCCGTGGACGGATTGGGCAAAATACAGCGCCGCGATGAAGCCGCCCTTGCCCGCGAGCACGCTCATGGGCGAAAGCAGCGGGAACTCGCCGTGCTCGTCGTCGATATCTTCGTAGGCGATGCCGGTCACGCCGCGCTCGATTAATTCGCGCGTCATCTCGGGGTGCGCGTTGGAGTGGAGGTACGTGAACACGATCTGGTCCTTACGAAGAAGACCGTATTCCTCCTCCTCGATCTCCTTGACCTTATAGAGCATGTCGCACGCGCGGTAGAGCTCCTCGTGCGGCGTGAGCACGCCGCCGGCCGCCTCGTACTGCGCGTCCGGGAAACCGCTGCCCGCGCCGCAGTCGTGCTCGAAGAGCACCTTATGTCCTCTGCGCGCGAACGCCGCGACCGCCGAGGGCGTCGCCGCCACGCGGTATTCGTTCTTTTTAATTTCCTTGGGGATTCCGATGATCATAATTGCCTCCGTATATTCCGTTATGTTCAGCAAAAGGAGCGCCACGGACAGAACCGCGGCGCCCCGTATCGTTGGGTTACTGTCCGTTGACGAGATAACAGGCCGCAAAATGGCCGGGGCTGACTTCGATGAACTTCGGGTCCGCCTGCGTGCACTGCGGCATAGCGTGCTCGCACCGCGCCGCGAACCGACAGCCCGGCTTCGGGTTGATGGGGCTCGTGACCTCGCCGCGGATTACCTTGAACTCCTTGTTGCGCCGCTCGAGATCCGGCTCCGGTATCGCCGCGAGCAGAGCCTTTGTATAGGGGTGCAGCGGATTGGCGAACAGCTCGTCGGACGGCGCCATCTCGACGCACTTGCCCAGGTACATGACCATGATATCGTCCGAGATGTGCTTGACGACCGAGAGGTCGTGCGTGACGAACATGTACGCGAGGCCGAGTTCATCCTGCAGGTCCATGAGCAGGTTCAATATCTGCGCCTGAATCGATACGTCGAGCGCGGAGACCGGCTCGTCGCACACGATAAAACGCGGATTGAGCGAGAGCGCGCGCGCGATGCCGATGCGCTGGCGCCTGCCGCCGTCGAGTTCGTGAGGATAGGAGTTCGCGTATCTCTTCGCAAGGCCCACCATATCCATAAGTTCCACGGAACGGTTGAAGGTTTCGTGGCGCGTGCGGTACATTTTATGGATCAGCATGTACTCCGCGATGACCTCGATGACGGATTTGCGCGGGTCTATGCTCGAGTACGGGTCCTGGAAGATGATCTGCATCTCCTTGCGCATGTGGTGCATCCTGTTCGGGCGTATGGCGGTGATGTCCTTGCCGTCGTAGATGATCTTGCCGCCGGTGGGCTCGATGAGTTTCAGGATCGTGCGGCCGAGCGTGGATTTTCCGCAGCCGGATTCGCCCACGACGCCCAGCGTCCGCCCCGGGAAGATCTTGAGGTTGATGCCGTCCACGGCGTGCAGCTTCGCGCCGCCCTTGAGCTTAAAATACTTCTGGAGCTCCACCGTCTCCACGAGCGGGGTGCGGATTTCGTTATTTTCCATTCGCGTCGCCTCCCTTCCCGTCCGTGTAATGGTCGAACAGGTGGCAGCACAGCCTGTGCGTGCCTTTTTCGTAAATGTTCGGATGCTCCTTCTCGCAGATATCCATGCGATGCGCACAGCGCGGCGCAAACACGCAACCCTTGGGAAGGTCCGTGGGATCCGGCATAAGCCCCGGTATGGGCTTGAGGCGCGGCGCGCGCGAGGAAAGGTTCGGGATGGAGCCGAAGAGGCCCACCGTATAGGGGTGGTGCTCCTCGCCGAGGAAGATATCCTCGATCGAGCCGGACTCGACGATTTCGCCCGCATACATGACGCCTACGTCGTCGCACGTCTGCGCGACGATACCGAGGTCGTGCGTGATCATGAGCATGGAGGTGCCCAGGCGGTCTCGCAGCTCGCGGATCATCGCGAGCACCTGCGCCTGGATGGTCACATCGAGCGCGGTGGTGGGTTCGTCCGCGATGAGCAGCTCCGGTTCGCAGCACAGCGCCATGGCGATAACCACGCGCTGCTTCATGCCGCCGGAGAACTGGTGCGGGTACTCGTGCTTCCTCGCGGGCATGATGCCCACAAGCTGAAGCATGTCGTCCACGCGCTTCTCGACTTCCTCCTTGGAGAGGCCGTCGTTATGCAGGCGGATCGCCTCGCCGATCTGATCGTCGACCGTGTAAACGGGGTTGAGCGAGCTCATCGGGTCCTGAAACACCATCGAAATGAGGTTGCCGCGCACGGCGCGCATCTGATGTTCGTCAAGCTCCAGCAGGTCCTTGCCGTTGAACACGATCTTGCCGCCGGTGATCCTGCCCGTGTTGCTCGGAAGAAGCCGGAGGATCGAGAGCGCCGTCGTGGTTTTGCCCGCGCCCGTCTCGCCGACAAGCCCGAAGGTCTTGCCCTTGGCGATTTTGATGTTGATGCCGTTGACCGCGTTGACGGTTTCAAGGTCCGTCTTATAGATCACGCGCAGGCCCTGTATGTCGAGGATGACGTCGTTGCGTTTGTTTTCCATAAAGATTCCTCCCTGATTAACCCGTCAGGACTTGAGGTGCGGATCGAGCGCGTCGCGCAATCCGTCGCCTACAAGGTTGACCGAGCACGCCGTGAGCACGATCGCCGCCGCGGGGAAAAGCATCAGATGCGGATAATCGCGCAGGTACTGCCGCGCCTCCGAGAGCATCTGCCCCCATTCCGGCGCCGGCGGCGGCATGCCCAGGCCGAGGAAGCTCAGCGTGGACTCATACAGGATGATCTTTGCCACGTTGAGCGTGGTGTTGACGATGATAACGCCCACCGCGTTGGGCAATATGTGCGTGAGGATAATCCGCACGGCGCTCGAGCCGCCCGCCTTGGCGGCCTCGACATAATCCTGCTCGGAAAGCGTGAGCACCTGCGAGCGAACGAGCCGCACATAGTTGGTGAAATACGCGAGCGTCAGCGCGAAGAGGAGGTTCACGAAGTTTGCGCCCAGCGCGTACACCACGGCCATCGTAAACAGGATATCCGGAACGGACATGAAAATATCCAGCGCGCGCATGATGGTTTCATCCACCTTGCCGCCGAAGTAGCCCGCGACCGCGCCGAGCATGCTGCCTACGAGGCAGGAGCTGAGCGTCGCCAGCACCGCAATGCCGATGGAGGTCCTGCCGCCGTAAATCACGCGGGCGAACACGTCGCGTCCGAAGCTGTCCACGCCGAAGGGATGTTCCCACGAGGGCGGGTTGAGCATGACGTTGTAGTCCTGCGTGGAGACGCGCGCGGGGTCGATCAGGAACGGCCCGATGAGAATCGCCGCGGCGACGACCGCGAGCATCACGAAGCCGATGAGAGCGCCTTTGCTCTTCTTAAACCGCCGCCAGATCTCCTTGCCCTGGCTCGGCCGCTTGTAGACTGTTTTGGTTACAGGGGTTGTTGTGGCCATGTTTTCCATATTTTTACCCCCTCGTTCTCGTGTACTTCGCCCGGATGCGCGGATCGATAAAGGCGTAGATAATATCGACGATCAGCATCACCAGGGTAAAGCAGATGGAAATCAGAATGGTGCCTGCGATGATGACGGGCTCGTCCTTATACTGGATGCGGTCCACGATCAGGCTGCCGATGCCCGGCACTGAGAAGATTTTCTCGGCTACGACCGCGCCGCAGATGAGCATGCCCAAGCTCAGGCCGATCTGCGTGACGACCGGCAGGAGCGCGTTCTTCAAAACATGCTTCCAGATAACCGAGCGCTCGGGTGCGCCCTTCGCGCGCGCGGTGCGCACGTAATCCTGCCGGATCGCCTCGAGCATGGAGGACTTTGTAAAGCGGAAGTTCTGCGCTGCCGGCGGTATGGAAATCGCCAGCGCGGGCATGATGTAATGCTTGAACGTATCGATCCCGTAGGAGGGCAGCCAGTGCAGCTTGAGCGCGAACGCATACAGGAACAACAGCCCTAAAACGAAAGCCGGAAACGCCGCCGCGAAGAAGGCGACCAGCGAGGGGATTGTATCCCACAGGGAATACTGCTTGACAGCAGCATAGATACCTAACGGAATTCCGAATACGGAGGAAATCAGAACGCCCAGCAGCGAGAGCTTGATGGTGACGATGTAGCGCGGCCAGATCTCGTTGAAGACGGACTGCTTGGTCAGATAGGATGTTCCGAAATCCTGAAAGAAGATCATGTTCTTCAGGTAGCTGACATACTTCTGAAAAAACGGTAAATCGTAGCCGAGCGCATGGTTATATGCGTCGACATCGGCCTGGGAGACGCCCGTGCCGAGTATCGCGCGGCCGGGGTCGCCGGGGGTTATGCTCATAACCGCATAGATAATCAG
>DATMYG010000227.1:0-3552 GCA_035561055.1 Clostridia bacterium
CGTGAGCGGAAGCTGCTCCTCATCGAGGAAGGAGTCGATGAACCTTCCGATCATCGAGTGCTCGCTCGTACCGATGAGATAGAGATCCTCGCCCTCGATCTTGTACATCATGTTCTCCATTTCCTTGAAGCTCATGACGCCCGTCACGACGTTGGCGCGGATCATGAAGGGCGGCACGCAGTAGGTGAAACCGCGGTCTATCATAAAGTCGCGCGCGTAGGTAATCAGCGCGCTGTGCAGTCTGGCGATGTCGCCCACTAGGTAATAGAAGCCATTGCCGGAGGTCTTCCTGGCGTTGTCGAGGTCGAGTCCCGAGAGGCGCTCCATGATCTCCGTATGGTAGGGAATCTCGAATTCCGGCGCTTTCGGCGTACCGAAGCGCTCCAGCTCCACATTTTCCCGGTCGTCCCGGCCGATGGGTACGGAGGCGTCGATGATGTTGGGGATCACGAGCATGCGCGTCCTGATCTCCTCCTCGAGGACCGTCTCGCGCTGGGCGAGGGCCTCCATTTCATCCGCCATGGATTTGACCTCGGCCTTGGCCGCCTCGGCCTCGTCCTTTTGCCCCTTTGCCATGAAGCCGCCGATTTGCTTGGAGAGGACGTTCCTCTGGTTTCTGAGGCTGTCGCAGCGCGCGTGGGACTCGCGCCACTCGCGGTCGAGCGCGATGACCTCGTCGACAAGGGGAAGCTTGTCGTGCTGGAACTTCTTTTTGATGTTCTCCCGCACGAGGTCGGGATCGCTGCGGATGAGTTTGATGTCGATCATATGCTTCTCCGTTAAAATTACGTTTTAAAACATACTTTGGGGATTATTAAGGGGTCGCACCCCTTAATGTTCATTCCGGCTTCGGCGGCTTGTACGTCCGGCGAAGCCGGAGCCCTTCGGGCCAAGGCCTATGGCCTTGCGTACGCCGAAACGGATGAAATCCGAAGGATTTCGGCCCTCCCGGGTTTTGCCGCACGGAAATGCGCAGCATTTTAGGCAAAACCCGAATTCAGCGAAAAGTCGCAGACTTTTTGCTGCCTACATTCTTTCAGGCGCTTCGAGGCCGAGCAGGTACAATCCATTGCGTATGGTCTGGCGCGCGGCGTCGGTCAGGGCGAGGCGCGCCCGGCGCACCTTCGGGTCGTCCTCAAGGATGCGGCATTCGTAGTAGAACTTGTTGAACGCGGCCGAGACGTCGATGACCGAGCGCGCGACGAGATAGGGTTCATTTTTCTCCGCGGCGGTTTTTACCGTGTCCGGCAGCTGGGCGATGGCCTTGACGAGCGCCTCGGCGGATTCCTCCTTCAGGAGGGCATAATCGACGCCCTTCTGATCATACCCGCCAGCCTTGCGCAAAACGGAGCAGCAGCGCGCGTGCGTGTACTGCGCGTAGGGGCCGGTCTCTCCGTCGAAATTCAATACCTTCGCCCAGGAGAAGGAGGTATCCTTGATGCGGCTGTTGTACAGGACGCCCCATACGATCGCGCCCACGCCCACGGCGCGCGCGGCCTCCTCCTTGTTCTCGAGGTCGGGGCTCTTTTCCTTTATAATATCCAGCGTCTTCTCGATGGAGGCTTTTAATACGTCCTCGAGATACACCACGTTGCCGTGGCGGGTCGAGAGCGTGCCCTCCTCCATCGATACCATGCCGAAATTGACGTGCTCGCAGTCCTTCACCCACGCGTCACCCAACAGTTCCAGCACCTTGAAGAACTGACGGAAGTGCAAATTCTGCTGGTAGGCGACGACATAGAGGGACTTCACGAAATCGTAGGTCTTCTTTCTGTAGCGCGCGGCGGCGAGGTCGCGCGTGGCGTAGAGCGTCGCCCCGTCTGACTTCACGATGATGCAGGGCGGCATGTTCCACTCCGAAAGGTCCACGATCTTCGCACCCTGGTCGGTCACGAGCAGGCCCTTTTGGTCGAGCTCGTCGATGATCGCCTGCATTTTATCTTCATAGAAGCTTTCGCCCGCGTAGCTGTCGAAGCGCACGCCGAGGAGCTCGTACACCTCGCCGACTTCCCTGAGCGTCAGGTCCTTGAAGCGCTGCCAGAGATCGACGGCCTCCGGGTCGCCCTCCTCGATTTTGCGGAACCACTTGCGCGCCTCGTCGTTGAGGCTTTTGTCCTTCTCCGCCTCCTCGTGGAAGCGCACGTAGAGGCGCACAAGCTCCCGCACGGTGCTCTCTTCGATGGGCTTGCTCTCGCCCCACAGCTTGTAGGCGACGATCATCTTGCCGAACTGCGTGCCCCAGTCGCCCAGGTGGTTGATGGCGACGGTGTTGTACCCCAGCGCCCGGTAGATGCGGTTGAGCGCGTTGCCTATGGCGGTCGTCGGCAGATGGCCGATGTGGAAGGGCTTGGCGATGTTGATGGAGGAGAACTCCACGCACACATTTTTACCCTGCCCGATGTCCGCGCCGCCGTACGCGTCGCCCTCCGCGAGCGCGCGGGATATGGTCTTGCCCGCGAGGTTGGCCTTGTCGGCAAAGAAGTTCAGGTATCCCCCCGCGACCTCGGCGCGCTCGACGCCCTCGGGCAGCGAGAGCTTTTCCTTCAGCTCCGCGGCGATGGCGGGCGGCGCCTTCCTGAGGGCCTTGGCGAGGCGGAAGCAGGGAAAGGCGTAGTCGCCCAGCGCGGAATCGGGCGGGATTTCGATGTAGCCCGCGAGCTCGGCTTCGGGAAGGCCCGTAGCCCTGGCTAGGCTCTTTGCGATGGCAAGTTTTGCGTCCATGCGGTTCTCCTGTATGGTAAATTTGTTTATTTCAGTCTGAATTATTAATATACCACAACAGGTAAGAAAAGTTAACCCGAAATTTACGCGGCAATCAGCCCCGCAAGGCAGTATGCGGTGGATGTGAGCCCGCCCGCGAGCATGATGAGGTAGACGATTTTCCGGAAGCCCGCGTTGTCGATGCGCTTGTGGAGGATCATCCCGATGACGACGCCCGATGCGAGCACCGGCAGGCAATATGCGAACGCCGTGAACGTCTCCTTGGTATACATATCGAGCATGAGCACGCGCAGCGTCGTCGCGACGATGTTAACCGAGAACCACATCGCGCTCATCGTCGCGCGGAAGGAGGATTTGTCCTTAAGCTGTTCGTTCGCGTAGAGGGTGATGAAGGGCCCGCCTACCGAGAACATGCCCTGCGCGAGCGCGCCCGCGATCAACGCCGCATATTGCGCGACGCTGCCGAGCGCGGGAGGTTCGCTCTTTTTGACGAAGCCGTACCATGTGCCGCGCGCGCCGGCGTAGATGACGATCGCCCCGAGGATGAGCTTGAGCGCGGCCTCGTATTTCGAAATGGCGGAGTAAGCGAGGATGCCAACCGGCAGCAGCGGGATGGTTATAAGCGCGATTTTCGCGTACTCCTTCCAATTTACGCTCCGGATGTGCGTAAAAAAGACGATTGCGCCCGAGACGAGCGAGTTGACTGCCAAGAGCGCCACAGCGCTCGACGTGCCGATGGCGATGGCGAGGAAGGGCACCGCGATGGTCGTGGAGCCGAAGCCCGCGAAGCCGTCGATGATCTGCGCGAAGAACGCGAGGATGTAGTACCAG
>DATMYG010000228.1:0-3971 GCA_035561055.1 Clostridia bacterium
ATCACGCTGATTACGCCGATCGCCATCGAGAAGGGTCTTCGTTTCGCCATCCGCGAGGGCGGCCGTACGGTGGGCGAGGGCGCGGTTGCGGAAGTCCTGAACAACTGACAATAGGCAAATGACAATCGAATGACATGCAAAAGGCCTTCGTCAAACAGACGAAGGCCTTTTTTGTAGGTAGGGGCGGATAGTTTCCGTCCCGGCGGAATTATCCGCCCGGCGGGGCGCCGTCGGGACCCCCGTCTCGCGGGATCCCGAAGTAATCTTCGATCCCGTCCGCAATACCCTTGACGATTTTCTGCATGTGCTCGTCTGTTTGCAGCAGCTTCTCCTCGGTGGCGTTGGAGAGGAAACCGCATTCTACGAGCACGGCCGGTACTTTGCTTTCGCGCACGATGAAGAAATTGGAAGCGCTGGCGAGGCGCGCGTTGCGCTCGAGGCAGGTGCATATGGCCTTGATAACAAAGGTCGCGAGCGTTTTGCCCTCGACGGAATCCTTCATGTAAAACGCCATGGGACCGGAGGCCGTGCGGTCGCGGAACTTGTTCATGTGGATGCTCACGACGATATCCGCGTCCGAACCGTTCATGATTTCGCGGCGCTTGGCCATGTCTGCCTTCTTGCCGGAGGCGAGCGAATCGTCGTCCGCGCGCGTGAGCACGACCGTCATGCCGCGCGCCTCAAGCTCCGCTTTGAGCGCGAACGCGTAGCGCAGGTTGAGCTGTTTTTCTACTGCGCCCGTTTCGATCCCCACCGCGCCGCCGTCGATTCCGCCGTGCCCCGCATCGATGACGACCACAAGGTGGGGCGGGTCGTCTCCCGGGGTCGCCTCGCCTGAAACGGGCCACGTGCTCCCCGCGCTCATCAGGGAGGAGGCGAGCATCCCCGCGCCGAGGATCACGGCGATCGCGGGCAGTATTCCCATGAGCTTTCGCACCAATCTGTCGGGAGCCGAGCGGGCCATAAAATCACCTCATAATGAGAATATTGCAAAAAAGCCCCGCTTATGAGTGGCAAAGGCCTGTTTTTGGGGAGATTGGAATCTTTTGGATGCATGCCGCCGCGCGCCCTGCACGAATATTCGTGACCCAATAAAGGGACTTTTCCACGTTTCCCACGTGGTTACCCACATTTTTCAGGGCTTGTACGCAAGGCTTTTCGGCCCGTTATCCACATTATCCACCGCACCAGAACGCATGAATAACGGCGCACAACTATGCGCCGTCGGAGAAGCTTTATGCACGTTTCTTTGGATTATGCAAGCTCGCGCGAGGGATGCGCGTTCAAAGAAAGGGGATCGGGCGCGTTGCAAAGTAACGCGTAGTGGCCGGCGCAGGCGATCATCGCGGCGTTGTCCATACAGTAGCAAAGCGCGGGCACGCAGAAGCGAAAACCCGCCGCTTCCGCCCTTTTGCGCAGTTCCTCCCGCAGCGCCCCGTTGGCGGAAACGCCGCCTGCGAGCGCGAGTGTCGTGACCCCCGCGGCCTTCGCCGCGCGCACGGCCTTAACGCACAGCGCGTCCACGACCGCCTTTTGAAAGGATGCGGCGATGTCCGCGCGGCAGAGGCTTTCCCCGCGCTGTTCGGCCGTATGCATGAGATTGACCACCGCCGTTTTGACGCCGGAGAAGCTATAGTCGAACGAATCGTCCAGCGCGAGACCCGCGCGGAAGCGGAAGGCCGAAGGGTCGCCCTCCTTGGCGAGCGCCTCGAGCGCGGGCCCGCCCGGATAGGGCAGTCCCAGCGCGCGCGCGACCTTATCGAACGCCTCGCCCGCGGCGTCGTCCCGCGTTTTGCCGATTAAAGAGAAGCGCGTGTAGTCCTCGACGAGGACGATGTGGCTGTGCCCGCCGGAGGCGACGAGGCACGCAAACGGCGGCGCGAGGTCCGGATACGTCAGGTAGTTTGCGGCGATGTGCCCTGCGATATGGTCGACGCCCACGAGGGGCTTCCCCGCCGCATAGGCGAGTCCCTTGGCGTAGCTCAGTCCCACGAGCAGCGCGCCCACAAGCCCGGGGCCGTTGGTCACGGCGATCGCGTCGATGTCGGCGAGAGAGGCTCCCGCCTGCTCCAGCGCGTCGGCCACGACCGCGCCGACCTTTTCGACATGGCTTCGCGAGGCGAGCTCCGGCACCACGCCGCCGTACTTGCGGTGCAGCGGAATCTGCGTATATACACTTGAGGAGAGCGTCTCCCGCGCGCCGCGAAGAACCGCGGCCGCCGTTTCATCGCAGGAGCTTTCGATGCCAAGCGTCAGCGGGGCCCGCTTGTGGCGGTATTCCTCCACACGAAGAAGCGCGGTTTCCCGATAGCCCATATCAGCGCCCGACGCGCGCGGCCTTTGCGGCGTGCGGCTTCCTGCCGAATAAAGCCGCGGCGAGGAGCGCCGCGAGCGGGATGAGGAACAGCAGCGCGAAGCGCGCGATGATACCGCTGAAGAGCTCCTCGGGGCAAATGCGGATCATGCGGTCCGTCTGGTAGGATAAAAGCCACAGGTCGTTGTCGAAGAAGAGGTGGTGGAAGGCGATCCAAAACGCGTCGAAGTCCGCGAGCGCGAACGCGCCGAGCGCCGCGAGGAGTGCGCCGAACGCGGCCGAGGCCCACAGGAATGCGCGGGAAACGAGGCGCAGGCGCTCCCCTTTCCCGGTTACATACAGCGCCGCGAGCAGCAGCACGGCGGCCGCGAGCACGCCGAAATCGCGCACGCTCCGCCACGCCTGGTAAAGCTCGCGCACGTCCAGCATGTGCTGCGTTTCGCGCTCGTTGTACATTTCGACCTGCTTTCCGTCCTCCGTGACGGTCAGCTGGATCGAGTCCACGCGGCCTTCCATATAGTCCACAAGGCGCATGAGCGCTTTGGTGATGTCCCCGGTCGATATGCCGATGCGCGCGGAGAGATTCATGTTCTCGTACTGCCGCTCGTACCAGCCCGCATCGTTCATGCAGATCTGCAGGGAGGTAAAAAGTAACGCCACGATGACGAGAAGCGACGCGAGAAAGGCGAGGGTAAAGTTCAGGCGCTTCATTCCGTTATTCCTCCAGTTGTTTGGCGATGGCGCGCGCGGTCGGCGTTGCGGCCACGCCGCCCTTGGCGGTTTCGCGAAGGTCCGGGCTCATAAGCCGCCCGACGCTTTTCATGGCCGTCACGACCTCGTCGAAGGGGATCAGGCTTTCGATCCCGACGAGCGCCATGTCCGCCGAGACGAGCGCGTTGGCCGCGCCTATGGCGTTCCTTTTGATGCAGGGGCACTCGACAAGCCCCGCGACCGGGTCGCAGACGAGGCCCATGACGTTCTTTAGGGCCATCGCGGCGGCATGCAGGCACGTGCCCGGCGCGCCGCCCGAAAGCTCCGTCAGCGCCGAGGCCGCCATGGCCGCTGCCGCGCCCGTTTCCGCCTGGCAGCCGCCCTCCGCGCCGCTGATGCCGGCGTTCCTCGCGATGAGAAGCCCCACCGCGCCCGCGTTGAACAATCCGAGGAGCAGCGCTTCGTCGTCCCAGCCCTTGGCCCTGGCGCAGGTCAATAGCGTGCCTGGGAGTATCCCGCTCGCGCCCGCGGTGGGCGCCGCGACGATGCGCCCCATCGAGGCGTTGACCTCGACCACCGCCATCGAGGCGGCCACAGCACGGAGCATGCCCTTGCCGGAGAGGGATTTGTCGGCCTCCGCGCGCTCGTGAAGCTTTGCCGCGTCCCCGCCCGTCAGACCGGAAACGCTCCTCAATTCGCCCTTGAGGCCCTCCTTCACGGAGGCGCGCATGACTTCGAGGTTCTTTTTCATCTCGGCGAGGACGTCCTCGCGCGCGTGCTCGCTCTCCTCGATCTCGCGCCGGAACATCGCCTCGCCGATGGAGATGCCTTCCTGCCCGCACAGCGCGAGCAGTTCGAAGCCTTTTTTGAACGTGTAGTCCTTCATACGGAAAACACCTCCGATACCGGCTCGCACCAGTCTTTTATAAGCTGCCGCACGCGCTCG
>DATMYG010000229.1:0-7626 GCA_035561055.1 Clostridia bacterium
ACGAGGATGCGGTCCGCGTTGCGTATGGTCGAGAGGCGGTGCGCCACGATGAAGCTGGTCCTCCCCCTGAGGACCTTGGTGATGGCCTCCTGGATGAGCTGCTCGGTCTCGGTGTCGACGGAGCTTGTCGCCTCGTCGAGCACGAAGATGCGCGGGTTCGCGAGGATGACGCGGGCAAAGGAAATGAGCTGCTTTTCGCCCGTCGACAGGCGCGCGCCTCCCTCGCCGACCTCCGTGTCGTAGCCGCGTTCCTGCCTGAGGATGAATTCCTCCGCGCGGACCAAACGCGCGGCCTCGCGGATCTCCTCTTCGGAGGCATCCTTCCTGCCGTAAGCGATATTTTCGCGGATCGTGCCGGAGAAAAGGTGCGGCGTCTGGAGCACGTACCCGAGGCTCTCCTGCAGCCAGAGCTGGCTGCGCTCGCGGTAGTCCCGCCCGTCGATGAGCACCGTGCCCGCGGTAGGTTCGTAGAAACGGCACACGAGGTTGATGATGGTGCTCTTGCCCGCGCCCGTTTCGCCAACAAGCGCAATGTTCTCGCCCGGCTTCACGGTGAGGCTGAAGTCGCGAAGGACGTGCTCCCCTTCCTTATAGGAAAAGTCCACATGCCTGAACTCGATCTCGCCCACGATGGGCTCCCAGTTCTCACGCCTGGGATTGAAGCTGTCCCCGTACTTCTCCACGACCTCCGGCGCATCCACGATGTCGCAGGGCGTATCGATCAGGGTAATTACGCGCTCGGCGCTGGCCTGCGCGCTCTGGAGCTCCGCCAGGATGCCCGCGAGCTGCTGGATGGGCTCGAAGAAGTTCATCGTATACGATACGAAAGCGGACAGCGTGCCGAAGCCGATCACCCCGAGCATGACGTTGGCCCCGCCCTTGTAGAGCGCGATGCCCGTGCCGATGGAGCCGAGGAACATGACGATGGGCATAAAGACCGCGCTCCAGATGGCCGCCTTGACGGAGGCCCCGCGCATGGTGCCGCTGAGTTCCGTGAACTCCGCGTAGTTCGCCTTCTCGCGAACGAGGGTCTTGGTCGTCACCGCGCCCATAATGCCTTCGTTGAAGGCGCCCGTGATGCGCGAATTGGTCTTGCGGACCTTGCGCTGATATTTCAGAATCTGTTTTTTAAAGTACATGGAGATCACGGCCAGCGGCGGCAGCACGACCATGGCGAGCAGCGCGAGCTTCCAGTTGAGCGCAAGCATCGCGGCCATGATGCCGAGCACGTAGGTCGCCGACCAGAGAAGGTCCACGAAGCTCCAGGACAGCAGCTCCGAGATCCTGCCCACGTCGCTGATCATGCGCGCCATAAGGTAGCCCACGGCGGTCTTGTCGTAGAAGGAGAAGGAAAGCTTCTGCAGCTTCTTGAAGGCCTCCTGCCGGATGTCGTAGGCGACGTTCATCTCGATGCGCCCCGCCTGTGAGACGAAAGCGTACACGTTGGCGCTCATGACGGCAACAAGCCCGATATAGAGCGCGATGAACCAGCCCAAACCTTGCGTCGTACCCTTTTCAATAAAATTGTCGATCGCGTAGCGGCTCAGCAGCGGGTACGAAATATCGATAAAGGCGATGGTAACGTTGTTGATGACCGAAAAGACGGTCGCCTTCCTGTTACGCAGCACGTAACGGAAAAGCCTTTTCCATATCGCCAAATCCACCTTGACGTCCTTATCGAAATCCTGCTCCTGGATCGCGGTATTACTCATTGTTTTCACCTCTTCTTTCGCCCAGTTCCTGCGCGAGGTCTTCTTCGAGCGCGTTCTGGATGCGCGCGATGCGCCTGTAAAGGCCATCCTGCGTCACGAGCTCGGCGTGCGTGCCTTCCTGGACCAGCTTGCCGTGCTCGAGCACGAGTATTTTATCCGCCTCGCACAGGGTCGTGATCCTGTGGGAGATGATGAAGGTCGTAATGTCCTTCCTCCTCTCGCGCAGGGCGTTGCGGATGGCGGCGTCCGTCTCGGTATCGACCGCGCTCATGGAATCGTCGAATATTAAAATCGGCGCGTTCTGCATGAGCATGCGCGCGATCGCCACGCGCTGTTTCTGTCCGCCGGAGAGCGTCACGCCGCGCTCGCCGACGATTGTGTCGTAACCGGCCTCGAATTTATTGATGACATCGTGCACGCTCGCGATCTTCGCGGCAGAGTACACCTCCTCGGGCTCGACGCCCGGGCGCACGATGCTGATGTTGTCCATAATCGTCCTCGAATACAGGAACGGTTCCTGCAAAACGATGCCGATGTGGGAGCGCAGATACCCGCGCTCGATATCGTTGACGTTGACGCCGTCCACGACGATCTCGCCCGCGGTGCACAGGTACAGCCTCTGGAGAAGCTGCACCAGGCTGGTTTTGCCTGAACCTGTGGAACCGAGTATCGCGACGGTCTGCCCCGGCTTCGCCGTGAAGGAGATATCCGAGAGCACGTCGTCATACGCATCATACCCGAAGCACACGTTGCGGAACTCGATCTCGCCGCGCATGGCGGGCTTGAGCGCGCGGCCGGGCTCCGTCTCCGCGGGAACCTTGAGGATCTCCTCGATCCTGCCCATGGAAACCGTGGCCTTGCCGAAGTCCGCAAGCACGCGGCCGAGCTGGCGGATAGGCCATATCAGCATACCGACATAGGAGCTGAAAATGATCATGTCGCCCAGCGTGAAGATGCCCCGCACGCAGAACACGATGCTCACGAAGATCGTGATGGCGATCTGCGTATAGCCGATCATGTCACTCGACCCGAAATAAAGGCCGAACATCCTGATAAGCTTATAGGTCTTGTCGCGGAAATCCGCGTTGCAGGCGGTGAATTTATCCAGCTCGCTCTTCTCCTGCCCGAAAGCGCGCACCACGCGCACGCCCGTGAGGTTCTCCTGGAGCGTGGAGGAAAGCTGGCCCTCCGCCTCGTCCGAAAGCTGGAATTGCTTCTTGACAAAGCGGAAATACAGGAGGCTCAGCGTCGCAAGCACCGGCAGCAGGGCAATGGAGATCAGCGCCATCGTCACGTTCAGGGAGAACAGGATGGCGCACGCCGCGCCCACCATGAAGACCGTGCGCACCGCCTCCATAAGCTGGTTAACAACGAAGCGCCTGACGGTATCCACATCCGACGTGCAGCGCTGGATGAGGTCGCCCGTCGACGCATGCTTATGATAATCGTAGGGCACCTGCTGAAGGTGGTCGTAAAGCTCGTTGCGCATCGTAAGCGCCAGCCCCTCGCTCGCCTCGGCGATGTAGCGGCGGCGAAGATAGGTGCTTGCGCCGTTGACGGCGCTGAACGCCAGCACCGCGAGCGCGCAGACCCACAGGTTGTTCGAAACGAACTCCCTGCCGCCCAAATTTTCAATGACGCGCATGATCGACGCGGGCAGGTTGGATCCCTTGCCGCCGATCGCGTAGTCCACGGTAAAGCTGATCACCAGCGGAGTGCAATATGCCGCGACGACCGCCAATGCGAGGAAGAGCGCCGAAAGCGCAATGAAGCGGGCGTTCCCCCTCATCAGCCGTCCGACCAGCTTCCAGTTTATTTTTTGGTATGTTTTTTCCGTTTGTTCCTGCAAAATATTCGCCTCCCGATTCCTTCCTGTCCCTTATCCGCGGCGAAAAAAAGGCCGCGGACCCAGCGTCCGCGGCCGTTGCATAGCCATCCTTCCGGCTAAGGCCGGATCAGGCAACGGGCCGTGAGGACGCACCTGTCCCCTTGAATCCAACTGCATTGATGAGATTCAACCTGACGGTCATTTCCTCGCGGCTCCTTTCTGTGGTATTCGCCCTTGCGGGCCGGAAATTATTGTATCATCCCCTGCCATGCTTTGGCAAGCGGGAAGTGAAAGAATATATTATTTTTCCTGCGCTGCCAAAAGGTACGCTTTGAGGAGATTGAAGGTCGCGGCGATTCCGTCCCTGTGCGTGCGTTCGTACCCGTGGGAAGCGTACACGCCCGAGCCGATCACACAGTGCCGCATGTCGTACCCCGCGCGCAGCGCCGCGTCCGCGTCGGAGCCGTAGCTCGGGTAGATGTCGACGGCGTAGTCGATGCCCGCCTTCTTCGCGCAGTCGATAAGCGCGCCCGTCATACCGTAGTCCGAGGGGCCGGAGGAATCCTTGGCGCAAATGCTCACCTGCGTTTCGCGGCACGCAAGCCCCGCGCCGACGCAGCCCATATCGACGACCAGCATCTCGGCGGCGTCCTCCGGGACGGAAGCGCACGCGCCGTGGCCGATCTCCTCGTATACGGTCACATAGGCGTAGACCTTGCGCCTGAGCTTCGCGCCCGTTTCGCGCAGGTACCTGGCAAAGCTCAGCAGCACCGCGACGGAGAGCTTGTCGTCTATAAAGCGGCTCTTGAGGAAGCCGGATTCCGTATACACCGCGCGCGGGTCGAAGCAGACGTAATCCCCGATGCAGACGCCGAGCTTTTCGACCTCTTCCCTCGTGCCCACGACCTCGTCGAGCAGCACCTCAACGGTGTCGAAGTCGCGCTTGGTTTCGCTGTTTTTGAGATTAACGTGGAGGGAAGCGTCAATGAGCTGGCACGTCCCGCCGTAGGTTTTGCCGGAACGCGTAACGACGGCGCAGTTCTCCGCTTCGATGTTGTTGGCGCCCAGCCCGCCGATGCGCGAGAGGCGAAGTCCGCCGTTGCCCTTGATTTCCGCGACCATCGCGCCGAGCGTATCGAGGTGCGAGCACAGGACGACCGCCTCGCCCTCGCCGCCAAGCTCCGCGAGCACGCAGCCCTTCCTCGTGAGGTGCGCAGGGCACCCGAGCGCCTCGAAGGCCTCTTTGGTGTACTCCGCGGCGGCGCGCGTCATGCCCGAAGGGCTCGGGATGGCGACAAGCCTCATGAATTCTTCCACAATGTAGCCGATGTAGTCCATGGTGATCTCCTTGCGTTCAGTTTTATTGGTGTTTGCGAATCCGTCTTAAGAGTTGGAGCCCGTCATGATGCGAAGGATTTCCCGGTCTGTTTCGCACATGCCCTCGCGCGCGAGGCGGCCGACGTTTTTGATGGTGTTGTCTACGCCCCGGGTGACGATGCCGTCCCCCGCGTAAAACTGCTGGCCGTTCTTGACCATTTCGTACCCGAGCAGGCCCGCGTACACCGCCGTGGCGATCTTCGCCGCGCAGGAGGGCTTCGCCCCGTCACAGACGATGCCGCTGGTAATCGCAAGGCCGTTGACGATCGTATGGGAGACGACGTCCACGTCCCCGCCGTCGAGATAGGCAACGCCGCACGCCGCGCCCACGCCCGCGCACACCGCGCCGCAGTAGGCGGAAAGCTTGCCGATGCCCGTTTTCTGGTGGATGGTCACAAGGTCGGACAGAACCAAAGCCCGGATGAGCTTATCATCCCCTGCGCCCGTGAGGCGCGCGTACTCGATGACGGGCAGGCTCGCGGTGATGCCCTGGTTGCCGCTGCCGGATACGATCACGACCGGCATTTCGCACCCGCTCATGCGCGCGTCGCTCCCCGCGGCGGCGACCGCCTGGCAGCGGGTATACGGATCGACCCTATCCCCCGCCGCGTTCAACAGCACGCGACCGATCTGCGCGCCGTACCCGTTTTCGACCCCCTCTGCGGAGATGGCGCTGTTGAGGCGGACCTGCCGCCGGATCGCGTCGCCCACGTCGCGAAGGTCGACCGTATCCGCGAAATCGCAGATGTCCGCAACGTTCAAAAGGCCGTATTCCTTATCGAATTCCGCCCGAAGCGCGCCTTCGTCCACGTCGAGCAGCGCGACGCCGTCCTTTTCCATCCTGACGACGTTCGTGTGCGCGTCCGCGACAACCACACGCGCGGTGGATCCGCCGCGCGCCAGGCGCACGTCGATATAGAGGGTTTTATCCGAATTGCTCGGCACGACCCGAACCTCGTGTTCCGCAAGATAATCGGCGATCTGCTCGCGATCTTCCCGCGTGATGCGCGAGAGAACTTCGAGCTTGTCTTCCGAGCGCCCGACGACCAAGCCCGCCGCGACCGCCGCAGGAATGCCCTTGAGGCCGCCCGTGTTGGGCACGACGACGCTTTTCGCGTTCTTGATGATGTTGCCGCAGACCTCGAGCGCGCAAGCGTCCGGCATTTCTCCGAGAAGCTCGCGCGCCTTCGCGGCCGCGTACGCAAGCGCGATGGGCTCCGTGCAGCCGAGGGCGACCGCGAGCTCTTTATTCAGTATATCGCAGTATGCCCGGTATTTTTCGTCACTTGGATACATGGTGGCACTCCTTTGGCTTACTGCTCGGACAGATACGCGGCCGCCTGTTCGGCGGCGATCGCGCCGTCCGCGCAGGAAGTCACCACCTGGCGAAGCACGGTGTCCCGCACGTCGCCCGCGGCGAAAAGCCCGGGAAGGCTCGTCCTCATGCGCTCGTCGCACTTGATATAGCCGTTTTCGGTAAGCTCGGCGAGGCCCTTAACCAGCTCGCTCGCGGGCGTCTGCCCGACCGCCATGAAAATGCCGCCAACAGGAAGCTCCCGCTCCTCGCCGGTTTTCACGCTCCTCACGACCAAGCCGGATACGCTCTCGCCCGGCACGCCTTTGATCTTCACGGGAATAAAGCTCAGCACCTTTTCGACGTTGTGCGCCTCGTCCACGCGCTGCGCGAGGAGCCTGCCGCCGCGGAACTCGTCCCGCCTGTGGACAAGGTACACTCTGGATACGATTTTTGCCAGATACAGAGCATCCTTGAGCGCGGTATCCCCGCCGCCGACGACGGCGACGGATCTGCCGCGGTAAAAGTTGCCGTCGCAGGTCGCGCAGTAGCTCACGCCCACGCCTTCGAAGCCCTGCTCGATGCCAAGCTTCTTGGGCGACGCACCCGCGGCGTAGATCACCGCGCCGCAGACATAATCCTGCTTTAGGGTCGTTATGACGAAGTCCTCCCCGCGCTTTTCAATCTTATGCGCCTCGCGGCTGACCGTCGCGAGGCCGAGCGCTTTGGCTTGTGTGAACATGAGCTCGGTCAGCTCCTGCCCGTTAACGCTGCGAAAGCCCGGGTAATTCTCGATATCGTTCGTGATCGCGGCCTGGCCGCCGATGAACTGCTTTTCGAGCAGCGCGGTCTTCAATCCCGCGCGCAGCGCGTAAATCGCCGCGCTCAAACCCGCCGGCCCTCCGCCGATGATGACGAGGTCGTAATCCCTGTGCATAATGTGCTCCTGCGGTACTTTTTTGTTATTATAGCACGTTGTAGCCTGTTTCATCGACATGTTTTTTCCATCTCCCGCCGCTTGCTTTTGGCAAAAAATTGGGTATCATATAGTTGAACTGTATGGGGGTGGTAGAAATGAGCGAATTTTCCAGGCTGCTGAAGCGGCAGACGATCATCGCCGCGCTGTGCTACCTTGCGCTGGGGCTGCTGTTCGTGTGCGTGCCGGAGATCACCGAGAGGGCGATTGCCCTGCTGGTCGCCGCCGCGCTGCTTCTGTTCGGCATATTTAAGGTCATCGTATACCTCGCGAGGCGAAGCGCGAACGAGCCGGATTCCTCCTCCCTGCCTACGGGCACGATACTGGCGCTTTCCGGGCTCGTGTTCCTTATCAAGCCCGATTTTCTCGTTTCCATCGTGTACGCCATACTGGGCATATCCCTCATCGTCAACGGCGCGCTGAAGCTACAGGTCTGCGT
>DATMYG010000230.1:0-2008 GCA_035561055.1 Clostridia bacterium
GGTTCCAGCACATCGGTATAGACGTTGCACTTCGCGTAATCCTTTTGATTGCCCCACGGCCAGAGAAGCTTGTCTGGCCCGCCCGCGAGATACTGCCATTCCGGCTCGGTGGGCAAGCGCTTGCCGTAAAAGGAGGCATAGGCGCGCGCGTCGTTCTGGGATACATTGACGACCGGCAGATCCGCCTCGCCCGGCCTGTATTTGCCCTCCGTCCAGTGCTTTAGAAAATTGTGCCCGTTTTCCGGCCGGTATCCGCTTGTCTGCATGAACGCGTAGTACATGGCGTTTGTCACGCAATAGATATCCGCCTCCAGCGGCCCCACCGTTACCGGGCGCGGGCCATGGTCCATCTGGCAGTCGCCCTCCATGATGCGATGCATGACCCTGAATATGTAGCTGCCCCGTTCGATTCGCACTGTCTTTTGTTCGATCATGTTCGTTTCTCCGGTTTCTCTTTCATTCAAAGCTTTCGCGGTAATCATAGCGGCGCTTGATGCGCTCGTCCGGCTCGATTTCGCTGCGCCGGACGGCCAGCGTGCGCCGGGTCAGCTCTTCCAGCGTCATGCACTCGAAACCCGCCACCGAGGAATGCAGCTTGCCGCAAAGCGCGTCTCTCCAGTGGGCGGGAATTCCGCCTTGCCCGAGCATCGCACCCGCGATTGCGCCCGCGACCGCGCCGTTGGAGTCGGTGTCGAAGCCGTCCGATACGGCCAATCCCAGCGTTTTGGTGAAATCCCCCTCGCCGTAGATAAGCGCTGCCGCGACGAGCATCGCGTTGGGCACCGCATGGCACCAATGGTGGAGATTCCGTTCATCCCAGAGACCATGGATTTGATCGACAGCATACATAAACGGCCTGCCCTCTTTGTGCCAGCGCAGCACCCCGTTTACGGCTTCGTAGAGCCGCGAGCGCGCCGGTATCTCGCGCAGTCCGGCAGAAACTACCTCGCGGGCGTCCGCCATAACCAGCGCCGCCGCCGTCATGGCGGCTACGAACAGCTCGCCGTATATGCCGTTTCTTACATGGGATACGCACGCGTCGCGAAATGCCATTTCCGCGGCAGCCGCCGGGTCGCCGGGGTTGACCATTCCGAAAATCTCGGCCCGGATCTGCGCGCCAACCCACTCGCGGTACGGGTTGAGGAGGGTGGCGGAGTAGGGCGCAAGCACGCCGCAGCAGGCGTTTCGGTAGGCGACGCGTTCGGCGGTGGCCGTAATGCCTGCCGGCATCCAGTTAATCCACGCGTACAGTACGTCGTTTGGTTCAAATTCCCGTCCGAACGTTTCGAGCAGCTTCAAGTTGAACACCGTATAATTGGTATCGTCGTCGATGGGCGCGCCGTCGCCTATTTCATCGATCCACGGTTGCTCCGGCACGCCGGTGCGCAGCTTCCATTGCGCTGTCATGCCAGGCGTAAACTCGCTCGCGGCCGTGTAGCGCGCCGCAGGGTAGTTACCCGTGGCCTTCAGCATGCCGGCAACCTGCGCGCGGTGCATAAACTCCAAGGGCTTTCCCAAGAGGCACCCCGCGACGCGTCCCGTCCAGCAGCCCGCGACGCGCTCGGCAAGCCTGCTTTCGTCGAGCATCTTCATAAACGCCTTGTTAGCGCTCGCACCTTTGCGCGCCGACAGAATGGCGGGGAAGTCCGACGGCTCCTCATACGGGTAATCCGCTTTGACGGGCGCCGATATCAGGCGCTCGCGCATCTTAAGCGCAAGGCGCTCGGCCGTGAAACAGGAGCCTTCCCACTTGTCGCCATACTTTCCCGATTGCAGCGCGAGGCAGCGCGCTTCCCATTGTTCAACTTCGCGGCCCTCGTCCATCGCTTGGCACCATTCGTAATATACGCGTGCCGAATAGCGCCCGAACGGATCCATTTCCAGAAAATGTCCCATATTCCGCAGTGCTCTCCTCATTTAACGCGATGCCGGAACCTGGGTTCCGGCATCGCGTTTAAATTCCTTACTTCACCAGAACGTGCAAAACCTCTTTGGGCGCGGCCTCCAC
>DATMYG010000231.1:0-3633 GCA_035561055.1 Clostridia bacterium
GCGCAGACCTACCGGCACTTCGAGCTGACGCGGGACCCGGTGTCGGCGCGCGGGGATTATGTCGTCACGCTCGCCGCGGGCGACACGCTCGCACCGGACGCGCTCTACCGTTTTGCCCGGCGCGCCGAGGCCAAGCCCGAGATTAAATTCATCTATGCGGACGAGGATTCCCTCGCGGGCGGCCGCCGCGCAAATCCCGTGCTCAAGCCGGACTTCACCGAGATTACCGCGCTTTCATACGATCTTTTTGGGGCGCCCGTAGCCGTATCCAAAGCGCTCTACGACGCGTGCGCCTCGCCGAATATGAAGGACGTGCCCGCTCCGGGGGAGAGCTACGCTTTCGCGCTGCGCTGCCTCGCGCGCTGCGGCGGCGCGGAGCATATCGCGCGCGTACTCCTTACGCGCGCGGTGCAGCCGGAGCCGTCCGGCGCCACGTCCGGCTGCGAAGCCGTCGAGCACTATCTCGCGCGCACAAATCAGGAATGCGGCGTTTCTTCCGGGCTTTGGCGGGGCAGCTTTCACGTCATGGCCAAGCCGAAAAAAAAGGATGCGCTCGCCGTCATCATACCCAACCGGGACGGGGCGGACGAATTGCGGCGGCTTCTCGAGAGTATCGAGGAGACTTCGGCCTTCTACAAGCCCGGCATCATTATTGCGGACGCCGGGAGCACCTCCGAGCGGACGCTCAAGTACTACGAAATCCTTGAGAAGAACAAGGCGGCGCGCGTCGTCAACGTCGGGGGCGCGGGCTTTTCGCGGCTGTGCAATGCGGCCTGCGATCTGACCTCCGCCGAGCATCTGCTCTTTCTTGCAAGGGACGCGGAGCTGTTCACGCCCGATCTCGTGGGCGAGCTGCGCGCGCAGGCCTCCCGGCGCGGCGTCGGCGCCGTCGGCTGCAGGCTGCTGGATGAGAACGGCAGGCTTGTCCACGCCGGTTACGTCGTGGGCTTGTGCGGAGCGGTGGGCAGCCCCTATGCGGGGGAAACCGAAACCGAACGCTCCATGAGACGGCTTCGCATCGCGCATACCGTACGCGGCGTTTCGGCCGTGTCCGGCGCGTGCCTGCTCGTGCGCTCGGATGTGTTTCGCAGCGCGGGCGGCTTTGACGAGAGCATGGACGACGGCAACATACTTCCCTGCGGGGCGGATATCGAATTTTGCGTGCGTCTGCTGCGGCGCGGCTTCGTTAATGTCTACACGCCTTACGCCCGCGCGGTGCTCCACGCGAAGCTGCCGCGCATCGAGGACGCCGCCGAGAAGGTCCGCGTGCGCTGCTACGACGCGCTGCGCCCTATGCTCGCGGCGCGCGACCCGTACTTCAACCGCAACTATTCGCGGCGTTCCTCCATTCCCACAATCAGGACCGAGCCGGAGGACGAGCCGCCCGAAAGATTCTGACGATCCTGTAAACCTTCTGTCACATCTTGGCGCATGCGCTTGAAAGCGGCGGCATGCGCGATTATACTGTTAACGCAAATATGCTCCGGAGGGGGAACTATGAGAATTGGCCAATTCACGGATTCTTTTTACCCCATCGTGGATGGCGTGGGCCGCGTCGTTTACAATTACGCGCGCGTTCTTCCGGCGATGGGCGACGAGTGTTATGTGGTTGCGCCCATGACGGACACAGGCTACAGGGGCGGCTATCCTTTCGAGCTGATCGACTATACGGGCATGCCCGTTCCGGGCTCGCCCCAATACAAGGCGGGTCTCGCGATCCTGGACCGGCACTATTACGAGCGCATCGAGGGGGTCACCCTCGACATTGCGCACGCGCATACTCCCTTCTTCGCAGGACAGGAGGCGCTGCGCCTCGCCGCCAAGCACGACGTGCCGCTCGTGGGCACCTTCCATTCCAAGTATTACGACGACTTCTACAAAGCGACGCGCGCGGAGCTGCTCGCGACCATCGGCGTGCGCTTCGTGGTGGAATTTTACGAGCGCTGCGACGAGGTGTGGGCGGTCAGCGAATCCTCGGCGCGCGTGCTCGCCGATTACGGGTACAAGGGGAAAATCGTCGTCATGGAGAACGGCTCTGAGCTGCGCCCCGTGAAGCCGGAGGATAAGCTTGCCGCCGCGATGCGCTTCGGCATTGATCTCGCGCACCCGGTGCTCCTGTACGTCGGCCAGCTTAACTGGAAAAAGAATATTCTGCTCATCCTTGAAGGCGCGGCGCTGCTCAGAGAGCAGGGCAGGCGCTTCAGCGTGGTGCTCGCCGGGCAAGGGCCGGACGAGGCGGCCATCCGGGAAAAAGCCGCCGCGCTGGGGCTTAGCGATTGCGTGATCTTCACCGGCCACGTCCATGATACCGCGCTGCTCGACGGGCTTTACCAGTGCGCGTCGCTCTTTACCTTCCCCTCGCTGTACGATACGTTTTCCCTGGTCGTGCGCGAAGCGGCCGTCATGGGCACGCCCTCGCTGCTCTCGCGCGGTGGCGCCGCGGCCGAGTCGGTGCGGGACGGTTACAACGGCGTCGTTTGCGAGCCGACGGCGGGATCCTTCGCCGCGGCGGTAGGCTCTGTTCTGGAAGATCAAAAAAAGCTCGCCGCGCTCGGGGAGGCGGCGAAGGAAACCATCCCCGTCGGATGGGGGCAGGTCATGCGGAAAGTGCGCGAGCGCTACGAAGAGCTTATCGCGCGCTGCCGTACGGAAGAGATGAGATCGCGCCGCGCGCTTATCCGTGCAAACCTGTTCCGGGACAGCTGGTTCAATAAATAAGCGACCGCCGATTATAAAAAAAGAATGTTAACCCTCTTGGGCCGCGAGTTTCGCGGCCTTCGCGTATTTCTGCGTGAATACGACCTCGAGCGCGATGCCCGCGATGATCAGCGCGAAGCCGGCGATGCCGATAAGATCGGGCATCTCCCCGATGAACAGCGCGACCCAGAGAGGGCTGAGCACCATTTCCACGGGGCTTACCATGGATGCGCGCGCGCTCGAAGTATAGCGAAGGCCGACGGTGTAGAGCACATAGCCGAGGCCAAACTGGCCGATGCCCAGCACCGCAAGCAAAACCCACGAGGTTGTGCCGATGCTCATTAGTTCCGGCAGGCTATCCCGGCAAAAGAGCGGCAGCAGCACCGCCGCCATGAACAGGTTCTCGAGGCCCACGAGGCCGATGGGGTTGTCGCTGCCGACATTTTTGTTGAGCATCGTCAGCAGCGCGAACGTCGCGCCTGTGCTCAGGGCGATGAGATTGCCCTCGAGCGTGACGGACTCCGCGCGCGAAAACATGGAGACGATCACGCCCAGCGCGAGGACGTAGAGCGGCAGCGCGCGCCGGAAATAGAAGGGGCAGCCCTTGATGCGCGAGGCGGCGTAGATCCAGATGGGCGCGGTGAACTGCATGCCGATGGCGATGGCGGCGCTCGTCTTCTTAACCGCCATCACGATGCATGCGCTCTGCACGGTGAACACGACGAGCGTCAGCAGCAGCTTCCAGTTCCATTCGATCTTTTTCGGGCGGATGAAGGCCGCGTAGAACACGCCCGCAAACAGCGCGCGCATTCCCGCGATCGTGAGCGCGTTGAGCGAAAGGCTCTTGATGAGCACGGAGTTAACGCTCCACACGAGCGCCGCGGCAAATATGAGAAGCAGGCCCTTCGTATCCCGGGTCATCTGCCGATTCCAAGC
>DATMYG010000232.1:0-3915 GCA_035561055.1 Clostridia bacterium
GAATAGCAGTGCATTTCGCCGCGAAGCCCGTCCCGATGCGCATGCAGAATCTCCATGCAGTCGCCGAACGCTTCCCTAATGTGCAGCTGCACGGGGAAGCCAAGCTCTTTGGCCATCTCGAGCTGGCGCACGAACACACGCTTCTGATCCGGCTTTTCCGAAAAATCGTAGTGGTAGTCGAGGCCGATCTCGCCCAGCGCAACGGCCTTGTCGTCCGCGAGCGCCGCGCGCAGCTTCTCCTCCCAGCCCTCGCCCGGCTTCGAGGCGACGTGCGGATGAATGCCGTACGCGCCGTAGAGGAAGGGCCAGCGCTTCGTCATCGCGGCGGTGACGGGAAATTCGTCCGCCTCGCAGGCCACGTTGACGCACAGGGCGATTCCCTTCCCGGGCAGGGAGGCGATCAGCTCCTCGCGGTCAGCGTCGAATTTTTCATCGCACAAATGCGCGTGCGTATCGAAATAGTTCACAGCATCCGCTCCATGATGATTTCGTCGTAGTATTGCCCGTTCACGAGTATGTGCTCCCGCCTGCGCCCGCACTCCGCAAAGCCGAAGCGGCGGTAGAGCGCGATTGCGCGCGCGTTGTCCGCGCGCGCTTCAAGAAGCATCTTGCGGTAGCCCCATTCCTTCGCCCAGTCGATGGAAAGCGCCATGGCGACGGGGCCTATGCCGAGGCCCCAGCAGCTTTGCCGCAGGGCGATGCCGAACACGGCGTTTTGCCGCGTGCGCGGCTTCCTGCTGAGCGGATAAATCGAAAAAAGGCCCGCGATTTCCCCGTCGATGAGGCAGAGGAACACGCCCCGGTCGGACGCGATCAGCGAGGCCACGAGGATTTCCCTTTCCTCCTCGACGCCCTGCCGCCAGCCGTTCTCATCCGTGCCGAGGAAGTCTGTTTCGCTTCCGATGACCTTGGAGAACGCGAGGAGAGCGGCGGCGTCGCCCGGTTCCGCCTCGCGTATGGTCAGGAGCTTTCCGTTTTTAAGGGAAATCAGCTCCATCAGCAGACCTCGCTGCCCCCCGGCATGATCTCGTCCGTCCCGAGCAGACGCAGCGTTTCCTCGCCGTTTTCCTCCGTCACGGCGGAGAGGAGCATGCCGTGGCTTTCGATGCCGCACATCTTCCTCGGCTTGAGGTTGACGCAGGCGATTAGGCGGCGGCCGACGAGCTTTTCAGGCTCCGGGTACCATTTGCGGATGCCCGAGAGGATCACGCGCTCCTCGCCGTCGCCCATGTCGAGGGTAAACTTTAATAGCTTGTCGCTCTTTTGCACATATTCGCAGGCCTTCACGACCGCAACGCGCAGCTTAATCTTCTCGAATTCGCCGAACTCAATATATCCGCGATCCTCGGGCTGCTTTGCGGACGGCTCGCTCTTTGCTTCCGGCTGTGCGGGTGCGGGCTTCTCCTGCGGCTCTGGCTTTTCTTCCTTCGCGCCCTGCATCGCCTCGAGCTCGGCGAGCTCCTTCTTGAGGTCGATGCGCGGGAAAAGCGCCTCGCCCTTATACACCTTCGCGTCCGAGGGCAATACGCCCCATACGCCCGCCTTGTCCCACGCGGTCAGCTCTTTGCTTGCGCCGATCTGCGCGAAGGCCTTTTCGCAGCTTTCGGGCATGAAGGGCACGAGCAGCGAGAGCGTGATGCGCAGCGTCTCGAGCAGGTTATACAAAACGCTCGCGAGGCGCGGCAGGTTCACCTCGTCCTTGGCGAGCACCCACGGCGCGGTTTCGTCGATGTACTTGTTGGCGCGCGATATGACGCGCAGGATCTCCTCCACGGCGGCCTGCGTCAGGTAGGAATCCATGAGCTTTTCGTATTTGCCCTTAAGGGAGGACGCAAGCTCAATGAGTTCCGCGTCCGTCTCCTCCGCCCGGCGCTCTTTGGGGAGCGCGCCGCCGAAGTATTTTTCAACCATCGCGACCGTGCGCGAGAGGAGATTGCCCAAATCGTTGGCAAGGTCGGTGTTGATGCGGGAAATGAGAAGCTCGTTCGAGAAGCCGCCGTCCGATCCCAGAGGGAACTCCCGCATGAGGTAAAAGCGCAGCGCGTCCACGCCGTAGCGCTTCGCGAGCACGACGGGGTCCACCACGTTGCCCTTCGATTTGCTCATCTTGCCGCCGCCAAGGAGAAGCCATCCGTGACCGAATACCTTCTTGGGCACGGGCTCGTTGAGGCTCATCAGCATCGCGGGCCAGATAATCGAATGGAAGCGCACGATCTCCTTGCCCACCATGTGCACGTCCGCGGGCCAATATTTCTTATAATCGTGATAGCGCTCGTTCTCGTAGCCGAGGGCCGTAATGTAGTTCGACAGCGCGTCGATCCATACATACACCACGTGGCCGGGGTCGAAGTCGACCGGCACGCCCCACGTGAAGGAGGTGCGCGATACGCATAAATCCTCGAGGCCGGGGTCGATGAAATTCTTGACCATCTCGTTCACACGGCTGGCGGGTTCGAGGAATTCGCCGCCGACTAAAAGCTCCCGCACGCGGTCCGCGTATTTTGAAAGGCGGAAGAAGTACGCCTCCTCCTCCGCGTAGCGCACCTCGCGCCCGCAGTCCGGGCACTTGCCCTCCACGAGCTGGCTTTCTGTCCAGAAGCTCTCGCACGGCGTGCAGTACATGCCCACGTACTTGCCCTTGTAGATGTCGCCGTTCTCATACATCCGCTTAAAGATGCGCTGGATGGCGGAAACATGGTAATCATCCGTCGTCCTGATGAAGCGGTCGTTGGAGATGTTCATCAGCTTCCACAGATCGCGGATACCGCCATCCCCCTCGACGATATTGTCCACGAAGCCCTGCGGGCTGACGCCCGCGGCCCTCGCCTTTTCCTCTATCTTCTGGCCGTGCTCGTCCGTTCCCGTGAGGAACATAACGTCGTACCCGCACATCCTCTTGTAGCGCGCGATGACGTCGGTCGCCACGGTACAGTACGTATGGCCGATGTGCAGCTTGTCGCTCGGGTAATAAATCGGGGTCGTGATGTAGAACGTTTTCTTCTCCTGCATGCCTTTTCTCCTCAGGGGCCTACCCCTCCAATTTAATACTAGAAAGTGTACGTTCGCGGGGTGTTTTTGTCAACAAGGGAATGTGGTAGAATAGACGGAAGGGCAACTGACAATGGGGAAACGGGGTGACGGGGACGGTTCTGCCGGAGGCGCTTCTTAACCCATTAGTTATTCACTATTAGCTATTAGTTGGAGGCATGAAATGCCGACAGTTACCGACGACCTCCAATATAAAAACCTCGTGATCCTGCGGGATACGGAGCGTTTTTCCTACGGGCACGACGCGGTTCTTCTTGCGAACTTCGTGCGCGCGAAAGCCGGGGAGAGGATGATCGACCTCGGCACGGGCACAGGGATCGTCGCGATCCTCGCGCACGCGAAAACAGGCGTGAACGTCCTCGCCGTGGACATCGACGAGGCCTGCTGCGAGCTCGCGCGGCGCAGCGTCGCGCTCAACGCTCTGGAGGACCGGATCGAGGTCATGCGGGCGGATCTTCGGGAGCTGGCCGTCGCCGGGCTCGGCGCGTTCGACGCTGCCGCGTGCAACCCGCCGTATTTCGCCGGGGGCACGGAAAGCCTGGACCCTTCCCGGAGAAGGAGTATGTTCCAGCGGGACTGCACCCTTTCGGATGCGGTATGCTGCGCCGCGCGCCTATTAAAAAACGGCGGCCGCTTCTTCGTCTGCTACCCCACGAACCTTCTTTCGCCGCTGTGCGCCGCGCTGGAGGGGGCGAAGCTTTCGCCCAAGCGCATCCGCCTCGTGAAATCGAAGGCGGATAAGCCTCCGTACCTCGTTTTGATCGAGGCGAAGAAGAGCGCGCGGCCCGGCGCGATCCTTGAGGAAGTCACATTGGAGGGAAAAAATGAACCCTGAAGAACGCGCCCCCCTCGCCCCCATGCTGTACC
>DATMYG010000233.1:0-5517 GCA_035561055.1 Clostridia bacterium
AATATATGTTATCATGGATACGTTCATTATCCGCTTCGTGGAGGTATGGATGGAAATTTACACCGTCGACGCATTTACCGACGTTCCCCTGGGCGGGAACCCGGCGGGCGTCGCAATTTTTGCGCGCGACCTGCCCGGCGAGGAAGCCATGCGCGCGGCCGCCGCCGAAATGGGTTATTCCGAAACGGCGTTTATCCTGAAGCTCGCGGACGGCGCGTTCCGCATCCGCTTCTTCACCCCGGTCGAGGAGGTGCCGCTGTGCGGTCACGCGACGGTGGGCGCCTTCTCCCTGCTGCTGAAAAAAGGGATCGTCGCCGAGGGCAAAAGCTATATTGCCCGCACCGGCGCGGGGGATATCGAAGTGAGCGTGCAGGACGACATCGTCTGGCTCGATATGGCAAAGCCCCGCGAGCTCTTCGCGCTGGGCGGGGAGGACACGCGGGCGCTGCTCTCCATGTTTAGCCTGCCGGAGGACGCGTGCGGGGCGCTCGCCCCGGCCGCGGTGGACGCGGGGCTGCCGGATATCATGCTGCCCCTGAAAAACCGGGAGCTGCTTTCTTCGCTCGCACCCGATTTCGAGGCCGTAGCGCGTCTGTCCGAACGTCTTGGGGTCACGGGCGTGCACGTCTATGCTCCCGGCGAGAGCGCCGCGGGGTATTGCCGCAACTTCGCGCCGCTTTACGGCATCCCCGAGGAGGCCGCGACCGGAACCTCCAACGGCGCGCTGACTTATTATCTGTTTCAAAGGGGCATGATAAAACCGGGTGAAACAAACCTTTTCATCCAGGGAGAAGCGATGGGTAAGCCCTCGGAAATCTACACGAGGCTGGCGCTGGACACGCAGGGTCTGCCGAAGATCCGCGTGGGCGGGCGCGCGGTTGTGCGGGAAGGAACATCATGAGATCCATACTGTGTGTGCTGCTGGTTCTCGCGCTGCTCGCGCCGGTTATTCCCGCGCTTGCCGAGGGGAGCAGCGCATCGGCCCTGCCCTCCCCCGCGCCGGACGATGGGGTGCAAAAGCCCGACGTCGGGCTCTATATCATCATTTCCCTCTTCCCCGTCTCGGCCGTCGTCGTCGGCGTGCTATGGGTTATACGGTTCAAAGAAAAGCATATCGACGGGAAGTAAAGGAACCATAGATCAACCGGAAAGAACAGGGGCTCCCGAAAAACGGAAGCCCCTTGTTGTCACTTGTTTCTTTTTCTGATTACCGCTTTAACGAGCTCATACCACAGCACCGACGCGGCGCCGATACCGAGCGCGGCGAGGAGTTGGAGCCCCGAGAGCGGCGCGAGCTTAAGCAGCGAGGAGAGAGGCGTATAGAGCACGGCGAGAATCAGCGCGAAAGTGCCCAGCGTCACCGCCCACATGATCTTATCGCGCGCGAGGCGAAGGGTGGTCATGTAAACGGGGTCCCTCTCGGAGGCGTTCACATGCACGAGCAGCACATTGGCAAAGAGAATGACGCACAGCCCCATCGCGCGCGCGAGGTCCGCGCGGGACATATCCCCGCGAAGCATATACAGGTACGCGCCGAAAGAGGCGGCGAAAATTAAAAGGCCCTGCGCGACGCTCTTGATGAGCACGCCCGCCGTGAGAAGCCGCGCCTGGGGATCGCGCGGCGGCCGGTCCATGACGTTGCGCTCGGCGATCTGCCGCTCGAGCACCACCGAGCAGGTCGGGTCGATGATGAGCTCCAGCAGCACGACGTGGAGGGGCAATAGCAACAACGCCCCGGGCGCGACACCGAGTATGGGCGCGATCAGCGCGGAAAGCGCGATGGGAATGTGGATGGTAAACACGTATCCCATGGCCTTGCGGATGTTTTCGTAAATGCGCCGCCCGTCGCGGATGGTATCCACGATGGTAGCGAAGTTGTCATCCATAAGGATAAGGTCCGCGGCCTCGCGCGACACCTCGCTGCCGCGCCCCCCCATGGCGATGCCGATATCCGCGTACTTGAGGGCGATCGCGTCGTTGACGCCGTCCCCCGTCATGGCGACCACCTCGCCGTTGTCGCGCAGCGCTTTGACGATGCGCATCTTGTGTTCCGGCACGACGCGCGAGAAGATCGCCGTATGCTTCACAGCCTCGCGAAGGGCCGCGTCGTCCATCCCCTCGATCATCGCGCCCGTGAGGATCGCCTCGCAGTTCTTCATGCCCACTGCCTTGGCGATGCTGGCCGCGGTAACGCCGTTGTCCCCCGTGATCATCACGACGCGCACACCCGCGCGGTGGCAGGTTTCGATGTTTTCCTTTACGCCCTCGCGCGGCGGGTCGGCAAGGCCTACAAGGCCAAGGAAACGCAGGCTGCAGCCCATGATGTCCGCTGGGATATCCTCCCGCGTCGCGGGCTTCTCGATGCCCACGGCGATGACCCTAAGGCCCATTGCGGCGAATCTGTCCGCCGCCTCGCGCGCGCGAAGCGCCTCCCGCTCCGTCAGGCCGCACAGCGCGAGCACGCTCTCGGGAGAGCCCTTGACCGCGACGATCAGTTCCCCGTCGTGCTCCCAGACATGGCCCATCATCTTGCGCTCGTTCGTGAAGGCGTACTCGGTCACGAGCGTGCCGCCGAAGAGGTGGCCGCGGTCCACGCCGCGCGCGTCACAGTATTCGATGATGGCGGTTTCCATGGGATCGTACGCGTCCACCTCGCAGCCGAGGCCCATCGTTTCGACGAGTTCCTCATCGCTGCCCGAGGCGCTCCAGACCTCCTCGACGCGCATGCGGTTCATCGTGATGGTGCCGGTCTTGTCGACGCACAGCACGCTCACCGCGCCGAGCGTTTCCACGCAGGGCAGCCTGCGCACAAGGGAGTGTTTCCTGGCGAGCCGCCACGCGCCCATCGAAAGGAAAACTGTGAGAATGACCGGGAATTCCTCCGGGATCATCGCCATCGCGAGCGTGATGCCCGAGAGCACGCTTTCAATCAGGCGCGCACCGGGGGCATGGTCGCCAAGGTTGAACCACGTCGCGATTCCGACAAGCGCGAAGAGCGCGACGGCGATAACCGCGCAGGTCTTGACGAGCTTTGCGGTCTGCTTTTCAAGCGGCGTCGGGCGATCCGGCGCGGCGGCCACGTGCGAGCCGATTTTGCCGTATTCCGTTTCACGCCCCGTCTTTTCCACAAGGACCGCCGCCGTACCCTGGGTGACGAGCGTACCCGCGTAGCAGGTATCCTCCCGCCAGCCGCCGGAGGCAATTTCATGGCTCGGCGCAACGGCGTTCTCCCCCGCATGGTTTTCCTCCGGGAGCGGACGGATGCTATCCGCCTGCGCAGGCAGCTTCCACACGCCGACGGATTCGCCCGTGAGGCTGCTTTCGTCCACGCGCAGGTCGCTGCAGCGGAGCACCAGGCCGTCCGCAGGGATCTTCACTCCCTCGTGCAGGAGCATCACGTCCCCGGGCACAAGCTCCGCGCTGGGGATTTTCGTTTCCATCCCGTCGCGGAACACGCCGACGTGCGGCGCGGAAAGGTCCCTAAGCGCCGCAAGGGTTTTATCCGTCTTCCATTCCTGCACGGTCTCTATGCCGATAACCGCCACGACGAAAATCAGCATGATCGCCCCGTCGCGCGCCTCGCCGAGGATAAAGTAAATCACCGCCGCGGCGAGCAGCAGGAGGAACATAGGCTCCGCGATCACGCGCAGCATTTTCATAAGTAAGCTCGTTTTTTTCTGGGGCACGAGCTCGTTGCGCCCGTACCGGGCGAGGCGCTCCCTCGCTTCCTGGGACGAAAGGCCCGGATGCTCGACGGGTAGGTTCATAAAAGTTACCTCCTTCAAGATAGCTCCATGACTCTGCATTCCCTTGATAACAGGTTGCATCTTTTTGCTAGAAGTAAAAAAAACACACCTGCGGAACGACAACTGTCCCGCAGATGCGCAAGATATGCTCCATCCGCTGCCGCACCGGGCGGCCCGGCCCCACAAACCCCGCAAAGAGGTTCATCGCCTGCTCAGTTTGTACTGTTGATCGCGCGCCTTGCGGCGCAATGCAGTGCAAAGAGATCTTGTTAACCTTATTACACGCGCATGCGGTTAGTCAAGCGTAACATGATAATCTTGAGCAGTACCGTCAAAAGCGTTTATACTATGGTATGATTTTCCAGAAGGATAAGCGCATTGCGCTTCGACAAAAATAAATCCAAGAAGCAAAGGCGGTGCGAAACCTATGGAATTGACCGTGTTGGGGCGTTACGGCCCCTTCCCCGCGCCGGGCGGCGCATGCTCTGGATACCTGATCCGCGCCGGGCGGGCAAAAATCGCGCTCGACCTGGGCGCGGGCACGCTCTCGCGCCTGATCGGGCTTGTGCCGGAACTGGATCTGGACTGCATCATCCTCACCCACCTCCACAGCGACCACATATCCGACATGTTCGTGCTGCGCTACGCCTTGCGCCAGCTTGCCGAGGGCGGCGCGCACCCGACGCTGCCGATGCCCGTGATCGCGCCCGAGGAGCCCAGGGAGGAATACCGGATGCTTACGGCCTCCGGCGCGTACGACCTTACGGCGGCGCAGGACGGATTGCAGCTTCGCATCCAGGACGCGCGCATCCGCCTCGACCGCGTGACCCACCCCGTGCCGACCTTTGCGGTAAGCGTGGAACACGAGGGTAAGCGCCTCGTCTATACGGGGGATACCGGCATGCGGCACGACCTTGCGGAGCTGTGCTATGGTGCGGACCTGCTGCTCGCCGACGCGAACTTCCTCGACGAGGAATGCCCAAGCGCGCCCGCGCCGCACCTCTCCGCCGGGCAGGCGGGCAGGCTCGCGGCGGACGCATGGGTCAAGCGACTTATCCTGACGCATATACGCGGCGCGCTGTGCGACACAGGCAAGCTCCTCGCGCAGGCGCGGCGCTATTACCCCAAAACGGAGCTCGCGGAGGAGTTCGCGGTCTATTCCGTCTGAGGCGGGGTTGCATATCTCCCTCCGGATGTTATAATAGGGATTGCGAAACGGACGGAACGGAGGAAGATTATGGATTTATTTGCACAGATTAATGCGCAGGCGGCCGCCGCGATGGACGAGCTGCTCGCCGCCGCCGATACGCTCAAGCGCGGGGACATATTGGTCGTCGGCTGCTCGACGAGTGAAATCATGGGCAAGCTCATCGGCACGGATTCCAGCGAAAGCGCGGCCAGGGCCGTGATGGACGCGGTGTTGCCGCGCGTGAAGGAGCGCAGCCTGTTCCTCGCGGTGCAGTGCTGCGAACACCTCAACCGCTGCCTCGTCGTCGAGCGCGGCTGTATGGAAAAATATGATCTGCAACAGGTTTGGGTAAAGCCGCAGCTCCACGCAGGCGGCGCGTTTGCGATGCAGGCGGTCGCGCGCTTCGACGACCACGTCATGGTCGAGGACCTGCGCGGCAAGGCCGGCGCGGGCATGGATATCGGCGGCACGCTGATCGGCATGCATATGCACCCGGTGGTCGTACCCGTACACGCGCGTACGCGGAAGATCGGCGAGGCGAACGTCGTCGCCGCGCGCACGCGGCCGAAATACGTCGGCGGC
>DATMYG010000234.1:0-4605 GCA_035561055.1 Clostridia bacterium
TGCTGACTGACGGAACGGCCTTACGGCATTGTCTGTGATTGCTTATGCACCCATCATAGGTTGAATCAGGTCATAAGTACATACATAAAGCGATCTGATTTATGGACGATTCGGATTTTATCGCGCAAGCCAGCCCCCGTCCACCGCCAGGGTGAACCCGTGGACGTAGTCGGACGCACGCGAGGCGAGGAACACCGCCGCGCCGCCGACATCCTCCGGCGTTCCCCAGCGCCCCGCGGGGATGCGCGCGAGGATTTCCGCGCTTCGCCGCTCGTCCTCGCGCAGGGCCTTAGTATTGTTCGTCTCCATATAGCCGGGCGCGATGGCGTTGACGTTGATGCCGTGTTTCGCCCACTCGTTGGCGAGCGCCATCGTAAGGCCCTTTACGCCGCTTTTGCTCGCGGCGTAGCTTGGGACGCGGATGCCACCCTGATAGGAGAGCATGCTCGCGATGTTGATGATTTTGCCCCCCTCCCCCTGCCGGATGAATTCCCGGGCGACAGCCTGCGAAAGGAAGAACAGCGTTCTGAGGTTGAGGTTGAGCACGTCGTCCCAGTTTTCCTCGGAAAAATCGATTGCGTCCTCCCGCCGGATGACGCCGGCGTTGTTGACGAGGATGTCCACGCGGCCATAGCGTTCCTTCGAGACGGATACGATCCTCTCCACAGGCTCGACGCGGCCGAGGTCCTCGATCACGTACGAAAACCGTTCCTCCCCGATGCGCCGCTGCGTCTCGTCGCTCGCGCGGCGGCCCACGCCGAGCACCTTCGCCCCCGCCCCGGCGAGCGCCAAGCTTATGCCCTGGCCCAGCCCCGTATTGCTCCCGGTCACGATTGCAGCCTTCCCCTCGAGCGAAAACAAATGTGCGCCGTCCATGCCGCACCTCCTTGTCGATTATATGCACATTATGGATATTGAACAATACGATTCGGATGCGGTTCCGGTTCGTCCGGGGATTCTGAAGCGCCCTCCGCGCGGGGCGGGCAGGCGTGGGTCTCGCTCGCCTGCTGCGCGTTGAACGCGGTGGGCGACACGCCGAAGTTCTTTTTGAACACGCGCGTAAAATACAGCGGCTCGTTGAAGCCGCACATTTCCGCGACCTCCGCGATGGTATACTCGCCGCGCATGGCGCACAGCAGCCGTTCGGCTTTCTTCATGCGCATGGCGGTCAGGTACTCATGCGGCGTCGCCCCGATTTCCTTTTTAAAGGTTTTGCGGATGTAGTCGTAATTGAGCGGAATGGAGCGCAGCGTGCGCTCAAGCCGGTAGTTTTCGTCAGTAAAATTGCGCAGGATGTCGGTCCGCACGAGCTCCACGACCTCCGAATAGGTCTGCTGGCTCAGAAAGGTGACGATATAGCTTACGATCACCTCGCCGAGGCCCGAGAGGATGACCTCCTTGCGGTTGATGTCCGAGCTGTAGTAGAAATAGGCCTCGGAAAAGAAGGTCAACAGGTGCTTTTCCGCGTCGTCCGCAAGCTTGACGGCGGCGCGGTAGGGCAGCGTCGCGTCGGCTACGCGCATGTGAATGTTGGTAAAGCCGCTCACGCTCTGGTTGCAGTGCGGCAGGCGCGGCGGAATCGCGACGATCTCGCCCGCCGTATACGGTAGCTTGCTGCCGTTTTCAAACTGGACCTCGCCCATGCCGCTGGTGCAGTAGATCAACTCCCAGTTTTCGTGCGTGTGCTGCTGCACGGAGTGCGTCGTGGGATGCTTGCCCACGAAAATCGGCTCGTTCATGCGGCCCTCCTCAGTCTAGTTTCCAGCCTTCAAGGTATCCTTCCGTGTTGCGGCACATCCGGGCGAACATGCGCTCGCCGTCGCCTACGCTCAGGCCGCCGCACAAGGGCTGGTTCATGAATGTTTCGAAAGCAAGTCCCATGTCCCGCGCGCGGCAGGCCTTGAGCAGGTTGTCGTTGTTAATCGCGTTTTGCATAACGAGCGCTTTTGCTCCGGGCGGCAGCGCGCCCGCGACAAGCGGCTGCAGCGTGTCCTCCGCGAACAGGCAGTCTGTTTCCACCACCATGCCCGACGGAAAATCCGGCATCTGGCCGCGGTTTGGCAAATTGACGTTGGATACGCGCGCGCCGCGTCCCGCGAGCGCGCAGATCAGCTGCACGGCTTCCTCGCCGGAGGGGGCGATCTTTACGGGCGCAAGGCCGCGCGCGAGCGCCTCCGATTCGCATCTCCTTTCCTCCTGCCGCACAATGCGAAACGGCACCGGTGTGCGGTAGAAGCCCCATTCCCCGAACGGGTCGGGCTTATCGAGATACCAGCCGCGGTCGCAGAACTCGGCAAGGTGGCGGTCTCCCGCCGCGCCGAGCGCGCCGAAACGGCGGAACAGGTCCATTTTAACCTTGTTGCCGCACTGGAACACATCCCCCCGACGGAAGGACTGCGGGTCATTCGGGTTTGAGGCGCAGTACCCCTTTTGAAAAAACCGCTCCGTAAAGCCCGGCAGGAGCGAAATTAGGTCGACGGCGCGATACGTCGCACGTGTGATCCAAGTGAAATGGTTGACGCCACACACGTCCGCGGCAAGCTCCGCCCGTCCCGGCCCGGGCTCGCCGGTCATTTCGCGATAGACCGCCGCGAGGAAATCCTTGGCGTGGAACACCTCGTGGCAGCAGCCGAACGCCTTAACGCGCGGGAACACATCGTACAGCGCGCCCGTGCACACGCTCATGGGATTGGTCAGGTTCAGCACCCACGCGTTCGGGCAGCGGAGCCCGATCTCGCGGGCGATGGTTTCATACTGCGGCACGGTGCGCATCGCGCGCAACACCCCGCCGGGGCCGACCGTATCACCCACGGGCTGATAGATGCCGTACGCCTCCGGCTCGTGCACGTCGCTCGCCATTTCCCCGAACGTGCCGGGCAGGATCGAGATCACGACCGCGTCCGCGCCGCGCAGCGCGTCGGAAAGCGTCGGGCTTACGGTATAATTCCACCGGCTCAGGCAAGCAGGGCTTTGGTTGATGCGGCGTCCGATTTCGCGGTTGCGCTCCGCCGCCTCAGCGTCGATGTCGTAGAGCGCGATTTCGCCGGATAATCCGGCTTCGAGTGCCAGATCGTTCATAAATACGCGCGCCCACTGCCTGGAGCCGCCGCCGATATAAGCCAGCTTGATCTTGGTGATGTTCATCGCCGTTCGCCCCTGAAGATTCACTTTTGTCTATAATAGAATATACGCTATGTGGATACATATATATCACGTTCCTACGCTAAGCGCAAGGCGCATATCCGTTTCGTCCATAAAGTCATCCCGTTTGTTCTTGTGGGTATCCCGCAGGATATGATATTCCTGAAATGGACAAATCCGAACCGCTTTGCTTTTTGCCATGATTGTCTTATCTCACGCTTTTATCAAGGAGGATAGTGCTCCATGGACGACGTGCTTTCCATCATCGGACGCCTGCGGATCATCCCCGTCGTCACGCTCAACCATGCGGGGGACGCGCTTCCGCTCGCGCGTGCGCTGCTGGACGGCGGGCTACCCCTTGCGGAAATTACCTTGCGTACCGAGGCAGGGGCGGAAGCCCTCCGCCGCATTGCCGCCGAAATGCCGGACATTCTTGTCGGCGCGGGCACGGTGCTGACCCCTGCGCAGGTCGACGCGGCCGCGGGCGCCGGCGCGCGTTTTATTGTCTCCCCCGGATTTAACCCGCGCGTGGTCGAGCGCGCGCTCGCGCACGGACTTGTAATGATACCCGGGTGCGCCACGCCAAGCGACATGGAACAGGCGATGGAGCACGGCCTTACCACGGTAAAGTTCTTTCCGGCGGAACAGCAGGGCGGCGTGGACTACCTCAAGGCGGTATCCGGCCCGTATCCCGCACTGCGCTACGTACCCACGGGCGGCATCGGCCCGCACAACCTGAAACATTATCTGGATTTTCCGCGCGTGCTCGCCTGCGGCGGCAGCTGGATGGTCAAAAGCGAGCTCATCGACGCGGGCCGTTTCGATGAAATTACGGCTCTGTGCCGGGAGGCGGCCGCCCTCGCGCAGGCGCAATAAGGAGGACCGTATGAACAGAATCGTGACCTTTGGCGAACTGATGCTGCGCCTCGCGCCAGAAGGGTACCTGCGCTTCGTGCAGGCGGATCGCTTTACGGCGACGTACGGCGGGGGTGAGGCGAACGTCGCGGTAAGCCTCGCCTGCCTTGGCGACGACGCCGCGTTCGTAACTAAGCTGCCCGATAACCCGATCGGCCAGGCGGCGCAAAACAGCCTTCGCCGGTACGGCGTAGACGTATCCCGTATCCTGCGCGGCGGCCCGCGGCTGGGCGTATATTACCTTGAAAAGGGCGCGTCGCAAAGGCCGAGCAGCGTCGTTTACGACAGGGCAGGCTCCTCCATCGCGCTGGCGAAAAAGGACGAGTTCGACTGGGATGCCATACTCGACGGGGCGCGCTGGTTTCATTTTACGGGCATCACGCCCGCGCTGGGGGGAGATCTGCCCGCAATCTGCCTCGACGCGTGCCAAATGGCGAAGGCGAAGGGCGCGACGGTCTCTTGCGACCTGAACTACCGAAAAAACCTCTGGGGCCGCGAGGAGGCGGGCCGCGTCATGGCGGGGCTTATGGAATGCGTCGACCTGTGCAT
>DATMYG010000235.1:0-5615 GCA_035561055.1 Clostridia bacterium
TATATAAATCGTCTAAGGGGCCGCATATGGATGAGCAAGTTTTCACGCTGCGCGATGTTCTGGACCTGCCGGATTTCCCGGAGCAGCGCCTGCTCACGCGTACACTGAACGCGGAAGCTGTTCAGATACGCCACATCGGCGTGAACGAGGCGCCCGCGGGCGATTTCGTTCGCACCGGCGAGATGGTGCTCACGACCGCGGTCGGTTGCCGGGAGCCGGACACCTTCGCCGCCTACCTTGAGGAGCTTCGGGAAGGCGGCGCGGCAGCCGTGGCGGTGACTTTTGAGGACGCGGACTGTGACGCGGTGCCGGAGACGGCGCTATGCCGCGCGGAACAACTCGGCCTGCCGGTGGTGTGGCTGCCGTGGAAATACCGCTTTGCGGATATCGTGGAAACGGTGCTCGACCGTATCCGCAGCGCCGAGAAGCATGCCGCGCTCCACTGGGAGAACTTTCAGCGCAGTCTCCTGGAAACATACCTGCAAAAGGGGAACATCGCACGCGCGGCGGCGCTCATCGCACGGGAACTTGGCGCGCGCACGGCGCTGCTGGACGCAGCGGGCGGAGTGCTTGCGGAGGCGGAAAACCATGGCGTGCCCGCGGAAACCGGAGCGCCGCGGAACTGGGAGCGGGATTACCACCTGCTGGTCCGCGTCGGTTCGCAGAACCGCGACCTCGGGGCGATCCTGGTCTCCCGCGCGGACATGACGGCGGAACGCCTCGCGGGCGTGCAGGCCTATTCCTCCTACATCGTGCTGCCGCTTTTGCTGTGGTTCGACCGGGACGAGCTCGCTCTCCACGCGCGCGCGCGCCGCATGCAGGATATCGTGCTCGCCTTTGCCAAAGGGCGTTTCGATAACTCCGAGGAAGCGCTCTCCATGGCGCGCTTCATCGGCCTGAGGCCGGAGCAGCCGCACATCTGCCTTATGGGGCGGCTTCGCTTTGAGGATAAGGACGCGGCGGGATGGCTTGGGGAGCACGGCGGCGCGCTCAACGCGCTGCTGCCCGGACTCTGGCCGGGCGGGATGATCGCGCTGCGCGCGGACGCGCTCCTCGCTTTTACGCCGCGCCTCGCGGCGGCGCAGTCCATGGCGGTGGAGCTTGCCCACAGGCTCGCGCAGGAGTTTCCGGGTCTCGGCTGCGTCTGGGGTACGAGCGCGCCGGGAACGGCGGGATGTTTCGGGCAGCTCTGCGAAAACGCGCTCCTCGCCGCGTCGCTCGCCCTAATCGAGGGGAAACCGTATCTGTGCGAGCGGGATACGGAGCTGTGCCGCCTTATCCGGGAAGGTGCCGCGGGAAAGGACGCGCGGGATATCGCCGCGCGCAGGCTCGCCGCGCTCGACGCGTACGAGGCCGCGCACGGCGCGGGGCTGCGGGAGATTCTGCTCTCGTATTTCGCCAACGGACAAAACGCCAGCCGTACGGCGCGTGCGCTTCACTTCCATCGCCAGTCGCTGCTCTACAAGCTCGTGCGCGCGGAAGAAATCCTGGGCTTTTCCCTCGAGGATCACGACGAGACCCTCGCCCTCGAGCTGTCCCTTCGCGCGCGGGAATATGAAAGGATGGATAAAACATAAAGGGCTTGCGTCTAAAGGCGCAAACCCCTGCCGATTGCAATCCGGTTTTTCACGTGCCAATTATCGCGCCGATTCCGCTGCGGGGAGTTCTCGTCCCCGCCCTGTGATTTCCTTTTTGACGGCGTTAAAGCAGAGCATCTGGACGAGGAGCGTAATCAGCCAGGACACGGGGTAGGAAATGAAGATCGAGGCCGTGGTGTGCCAGTGCGCGAAGACTGTCATGAGCCAGAGGATGCGCACGCCGCACGCGCCGAACGCCGTCACGAGCATCGGCGTGAAGGAACGCCCCATGCCGCGCAGGCCCCCCGTGTACACCTCCATGACGCCGCAAAGGAAATAGGACGGGCCGATGATCAGCAGCCGCACGCCGCCGTATTCGATGACGCCCGGGTCCGCGTTATAGAGCGAGAGCAGGCCGGTACGAAAGAGGATGATCACGGCGCCCGTCACTGCGGCGATCAGGCAGACGAGCCCGATACAGTAGCGCACGGACGCGCCGATACGCTCGTACTTCTTCGCGCCCACGTTCTGGCTTACGAAGGTCAGCGCGGACTGCGATACGCCGCTCATTGAAATGTAAATGAAATTTTCCAGATTCCCCGCCGCGGAGCTGCCCGCCATGGCGATGGAGCCGAACGAGTTGATCGAGGATTGGATGAGCACGTTGGAAATTGAGAAGATCGCGCTCTGCAATCCCGCGGGAAGGCCGATACGCATCATCTCGCCGAGCTTGCCCCAGTCGACGGCGAGTTTATCGAGCTTGAGCTTGCACGGGCCAGGCGTCTGGATGAGGCAGTTGATTACGAGCACGGCCGAGAGCGTTTCGGAAACGACCGTCGCCCACGCGACGCCCGCGACGCCGAGTTTGAAGCGGATCACGAGGATCAGGTTGAGCGCGATGTGGATGACGCTCGCGATGATGAGGTAATACATCGGCCGCTTCGTGTCGCCCACGGCGCGCAGCACCGACGCGCCGAAGTTGTAGAGCATGAGCATGGGCAGGCCCACAAAGTAGATGCGCATATACAGCGCCGCCTGTTCTATAACGTCCGCGGGGGAATCCATCCACGCGAGGAAGGCGCGGCTCATGCAGAAACCGAACGCGCCCAGAATCACGCCGCCCAACAGGGCGACGAAAACCGCCGTGTGCACGGTCTTCTCGACCGCGTCGTATTCCTTTGCGCCGTAATGCTGCGCGACCGCGACGCTCACGCCGACCGAAACGCCGAGGAACAGCGCCACGATCAGGTTGATCAGCGAGCTTGTAGAACCCACGGCGGCCAGCGCGTCGCTGCCCGCGAACTTGCCGGCGACGATCATGTCGGCGGCGCTGTATAAAAACTGAAGAAGGCCCATCAGCACGACGGGCAGCGAGAAGCGCACGATCTTTTTGAGCAGCGGCCCCTCCGTCATATCCATTTCGTAGGTTTTGCCGGCCATATTCCTCCGGGCGGGCCGTCCGCGCGCCGTGCCCTATGGCGCATTCGCCGGGCGGTTGTCCGCTGTTTGCGCTGAAAAGCGCAATGAGTATATTCTATCATATTTTCGCAAATATGCTATCGGCATTTATTGCTTTATGGTATAATCCTGCGGCGGAGGTGGGCGGCATGGCGAATTCCGGCATCGTTACTGTGGATGTGCACGGGAAAACCAGGGCGCAGGCGCGCGCGGCGCTGCTTGCGGCGCTGCGCAAGTGCGACGGCGCGGTCTACCGCATCAGGGTCGTCCATGGCTACAACATGGGTACGGAGCTTAGGGATATGATCCGCGCGGAATTCGCGCGCGCGCCGCGGGTGCTCCGCATCGAAACGGGTCTCAACCCCGGCGTCACGGAGCTGGTGCTGCGCGAGTACTGAGGCCCTAGCGTATCCGGGCGCGCCATCCTGTGTTATAATGGCCGAAAGAAGGCATGGAGGTAGTTCATGGGCAGAATGAAGCTTCTCGAAAAGGTTCTCAACGCGTCCGCAAACCAGGTGGAGGGCATGTGTATTATCAAAAGCGCCACCATCAAAAGCAACGTCAAGGGAGCGCCTTATCTCGACCTTGTGCTCGCGGACGCGGGTGGCGAGTGCGCGGCCAAGCTGTGGGATTATTCCCTCGAGCAGCACGGCGCGTACGATGCGGACAGCGTTGTGAAGGTGCGGGCCACCATCAACATCTGGAAGGACGAGGAGCAGCTCAAGATCGACCGCATCCGCAATCTCAAGCCGGACGAGCTCGCCGCCGCGGACATGAGCGAGCTCATACCCTGCGCGCCCATGCGCGGGGAGGACATGTACGACAGGCTGTACGAATGCGCCTCCGGGTTTCAGGACGACGATTTGCGCGCGCTTACGCAGTATCTGCTGCGCGAAAACAGGGACGACCTTATCCGCTATCCCGCGGCGCTCAAGCTGCACCACGCGGTGCGCGGCGGCCTTTTGTATCACACGCTGACCATGATCGAGGTTGCCAAGCGCCTCTGCGGCGTCTATAAGGAAATTTACCCCTCGCTTTCGAGCGAGCTGGTCTACGCGGGCATCATCCTGCACGATATCGCAAAGACCCGCGAGCTTGTCGTGGGCAGCCTCGGCCTTGCCGCCGCGTACAGCGCGGAAGGGCAGTTGCTCGGCCACATCAACATCGGCGCCGCCATGGTGGAGCGCGCCGCGGCGGAGCTGATGACCTCACCGGAGGTCACGATGCTCGTGCAGCACATGCTCCTCTCGCATCACGGCGTGCCGGAGTTCGGCTCCCCCCGCCCGCCGATGTTCCCGGAGGCGGAGCTCGTCAGCCAGGTCGACCTCATCGACTCGCGCATGTACGAGATGTTCGACGCGCTCACGGGCGTTGCGGTCGGCGGCTTCTCGGAGCGCCAGTGGGCGCTCGACAACAGGCAATTGTACAAGCACGGGCACGAGTAAAGGAGTTTGGGAACTTCAAGGGGCGGCCTTCCGCCCGCCCCTCTTATTACGTTGTCGTGATTTCATACTTCAGCCATTTCGCCTTGTCTGAACGCCTCGTAGAGCATCAGGAACTTCAGCGTGTTGGATGCGCCGCCGATGGAAAGCTCGTAGTAATTGTCCGGCGTGGTGAAGACGATGTCCCTTCGTCCGTGCATGGCCATATCCGAAATGGAGGAAAGGGGGATGGCCGTCTTCCCGCATACGAGGTGAGCGCAGTCCATTTCGAGCGCGCCGGAATCGACCGGCGTCGCTTCGTGGCGGGCGATGCCCGTAAGCGTCGCCTCCGTGGCGGTAAAGCGCGCGCTTCCTTGTGCGGCGACCTTCTTTACCTCGGCCTTCTGCCAGGCGGCAAGCTCCTTGACGGTCGTATAGGGCAACCCCTCGAGCATGCCGTACTCGGTGTAGCGGAAGGAAAGGCCGCACTTGTCGCATGTTACCGTGTTGCCGCAGGAGCGGAGGGAATCCTCCGCGCCGCACTGCGGGCACAGGAACATCAGGTGTTCCATCTTCTCGGCAAGGTTTTTGCCGCGGTAGCGCGCGGGGTTTTTCAGCTGGCGCTCGTAGGCGTCCTCGTGGAGGTCGCGCGCGATGGCGGCGTTGATCTCCTCGACGCTCATCGCGGCGAGCAGTTCTTTGCTATACACGTTGACCGGCGCGCCGTAGAACCTGCCGCGGCGGGTGTTCTTCTCGCTCCAGTTGGGACTCACGAAGTAGCCGCCCTCGAAGCGGAAGGTCACGAGGCCACAGCGCGCGCTCTTTACCATCTTGCCCGTGGAGGCAAGGATGGGGTTCGTAACGCCGTCCCACGAGCGGTTTCCCTCGGCAAAAATGCACACGTTGCTGCCCGTGCGGATGCAGCGCAACACTTCCATAACGGTCGAGGAGGCGGTGCTACCCTTATAGCGCGCGATGGGCTGGAACGCGTAGCGCAGGAACTTCGCCGCCCGCTTCCAGCGAAGGATGTGCTCGCTCGCCACGAAATACATCTGCCGCGGGAAGCTGAGACCCACGAGCAGCATGTCGTAATCCGTGTTGTGGTTGGAGAGGACGATGTAGGTTTCCGGCAGGTTTTTCGCGACCTTGAAGCGATACC
>DATMYG010000236.1:0-2197 GCA_035561055.1 Clostridia bacterium
CTACGCCGTTACGAGGAAGGGGGAGGGGACCGTCGCCGCCCGCGAGGATGGCATCGAAATCATGAGCCTTGCGCCGCTGTTTCGCGACAAGATCGCCGAGCCTTACTACGTGCGCAGCGAATATTCCGAGAGCCAACAGAACCGCCCCATCCACCTCGTCACGCACGCGGGGCAGGAGTTTGACTTCATCCTGAACGGTTCGCTCAAGGTGCAGGTCGGCGAGCACACCGAGGTGCTGCACGAAGGGGACAGTATTTACTACAACAGCGCTACGCCGCACGGCATGATCGCCGTGGGCGGAAAGGATTGCCTGTTCCTCGCGGTGGTTTTGCCGGGCGAGGCCGAAGCGGGGGCCGAGAAGCCGCATGAAACCATCGTTAAGGCGCTGCGCACCGAGGAGCTCGTATGCAGCCGTTTTGTGAAAACCAGGGAGGATGAGAACGGCGCGCTCCAGGGCGTGGAGTTCGTAAACAAGGAGTCGTTCAATTTCGCCTTCGACATCGTGGATGAGATCGCCAGAAAGTCGCCCGACAAGCTTGCCATGCTGCACGTGGATACCAACGGGGTCGAGCGCCGCTTCACCTTTGCGGACATGATGAAAGCGTCAAACCGCTGTGCGAATTACTTCCGCTCGCTCGGCATCAAGAAGGGGGACCGCGTCATGCTCGTACTCAAGCGGCATTACCAGTTCTGGTTCGCGATGCTGGCGCTCCATAAGCTTGGCGCAATCGCTATCCCGGCGACGTATCAGCTCGTCGCGCACGACTTCACCTACCGTTACCAATCAGCGGGCGTTTCGGCAATCCTCTGCACGGCGGAAGGCGACGTTGCCCGCCAGGCGGAGCTCGGGCAGGAAGGCTGCAATGAACTCGTGGTGAAGATCCTTGTGGGCGGCCGCCGGGAAGGCTGGCGCAGCTTCAACGACGAGTACACGATGTTCTCGAGCCATTTCGAGCGCCCGGAGGACGCCATCTGCGGGGATGACACGATGCTTATGTTCTTCACCTCCGGCACGACGGGGTACCCGAAGATTGCCGCCCACAGCTGCACGTACGCGCTCGGGCACTTCGTCACGGCGAAATACTGGCATTGCGTCCAATCCGACGGGCTGCACATGACCGTCTCGGACACGGGCTGGGGCAAGGCGCTCTGGGGCAAGCTCTACGGGCAATGGCTGTGCGAGGCCGCCGTGGCGGTGTTCGAGTTTGAGCGTTTTGAGGCGAAGAAGTTCCTGCCCATGCTTGCCGGATATGGCGTGACGACGCTCTGCGCGCCGCCGACAATCTACCGCATGATCATCAAGGAAGATCTCTCCAAGTACGATTTTTCCACCATCCGCCACGCGACGACCGCGGGCGAGGCGTTGAACCCCGAGGTGTTCAATCAGTTTGAGGGCGCGACGGGGCTGCGTATCATGGAGGGCTTCGGACAGACGGAAACGACGCTCACCATAGCCTTCCTCGCGGGCATGACGCCCAAGCCCGGCTCCATGGGCAGGCCCGTGCCGACCTACGACGTGGATCTTTTGACCGAGGGCGGCCGCCGCGCCGAGCTCGGCGAGCCGGGTGAAATTGTGCTGCGGCTCGACCGGGGGAATCCCTGCGGCCTGTTCCAGGGCTACTACGGGGACGAGGAGAACAGCCGCGCCGCGTGCGAAGGCGGCGTTTACCACACGGGCGACCTCGCCTGGCGCGACGAGGATGGGTATTACTGGTACGTCGGCCGCAGGGACGATGTGATCAAATCCTCCGGCTACCGCATCGGGCCGTTCGAAATAGAGAACGTCATTATGGAGCTTCCCTACGTGCTCGAATGCGGCGTGTCCGCCGCGCCCGACGAGGTACGCGGCCAGGTCATCAAGGCGAGCGTCGTGCTCACGAAGGGGACCGCCGGCACCGAGGAGCTTAAAAAGGAAATTCAGGAGTACGTCAAGACGCACACCGCGCCTTACAAGTATCCGCGCATCGTGGAGTTCCGCGAGGAGCTGCCCAAGACCATCAGCGGCAAAATCATGAGACGGTTATTGTGACGAACGGATTAACCGGTAGGGACGGCCCTATGCGGCCGCCCGATGTCGAAAGGATTCACCTGTAACGGCCCTGCGTGGCCCCCCGGATACAACGGGCTGCGGTCTCCTGACAACCTCCGCTATGCAAAAAAAGAAAAATTATACCTTGACAACTGAATAATATGCATG
>DATMYG010000237.1:0-6961 GCA_035561055.1 Clostridia bacterium
TCGCCTGCGAGCGGGTGGCGCAGCTGGGCTGCATCAACGGCCTGCTCCCCGTCTACGCGCTCGACCACAAAGGCAAAAAGATCGCTTTTTACATGAGCTTCGTTGGCGCGACGGGCGCGGGTACGTGTATCGAGGAGGTCAACTGCCTCGTAGGAACGACGAAGTTCGTCATGTTCGGCTCGTCCGGCAGCCTCCGCCCGGATATCGCCGCAGGCAAATTGGTCGTGCCCGCGGAAGCTTATCGGGACGAGGGCATGTCCTACCATTATGCGCCGCCCTCGGAATACATCCGGATCAGGAACGCGGACAGGGTCGCGGACTTCCTTGAAGGTCGCGGCATCCCGCACGTCAAGGGCCGTGTTTGGACGACCGACGGCGTTTACCGCGAAACCGCGGGCAAGGCCGCCGCGCGGCGCAGCGAGGGCTGCCTCGCGGTGGAAATGGAGTGCGCGGGCGTGCAGGCCGTATGCGACTACCGGGGATGGGAGTATTACGACTTCCTTTTCGCGGGCGACCTATTGGAGGAGGAAGGCTGGGACGCGCGTATCCTCGGCAACGATGAGGAGATCGACCACCAGATGCGCTACTTCCTGCTCGCGCTGGAGTTTGCGGCGACGCTTTGATCAGAGGACAACCGATAATCGATTTACGATGAGACGGCTTTCGCTTTAAGGGCGGGAGCCTTTTGCATCCTGTGTGCGCGGCTCCTGCCCTCCCGCCGCGCCGCGGCGGTTGAGATTCCGCGCCAAATCTGGTACCATACGAATGGCGCGTCACGACGATGCGCTCAGGTCTAAATTCAACATCGAAAGGAACTGCCCGATGAAGCTGCTCTGGAAGATGGGGCGCCTCGCCGCCCGCTACCGCATGTTCTACGCGATTGCGATTTTCTCCACGTTCGCCCTTACGGCCGTCAACCTGATCGCGCCGCGCGTATTATCCGGCATGATCGGGCTGGTCGCGGACGGCCTCGACGAGGCGGGCCTTGCGCGCATCGGCAGTCTCACGCTTGCGCTCGCGGCGCTGTACCTCCTGCGCGTCGGCTTTCGCTTTTTGAGCAGCTATCTCTCGCACAAGGCGGCGTGGAACCTGGTGGAGCGCCTTCGCGTGCAGGTATATGATAAAATCCAGAGCCTGTCCATGAGCTTCTTCCACGATAAGCAGACGGGCGACCTCATGAGCCGCGTCATGAACGACACCTCCAATTTCGAGCTGCTCTACGCCCACATCCTGCCTGAAATGGTGACGAACATCGTTACGGTTCTGGGCGTGATGGCGATCCTGTTCGCGATCAACGCGCGCCTCGCGCTTCTCACTTGCATCCCGATTCCCTTCATCCTGCTGGGCGGCTGGATCTTCGCCAAAAAGATCCGCCCGACCTTCCGCGTTTCCCAGAAGGCCACGGCGGACATCAACGCCAAGATTCACGACAACTTCGCAGGCATCCGCGAGATCCAGTCCTTCAATAAGGAGGGGGCGGAGAGCGGGGCCGTCGAGGGCAAGCTCAAGGTCTTTACCGGCGCGATGCTGCGCGCGCTCAGGCTCAGCGCCGTATTCCATCCGTCGGTGGAGTTCCTCTCGGCCGTGGGTACGGTCATCGTCGTCGGCGTCGGCGGGCTGCTCGCGTACCGCGGCAATTTGAACGTGGCGGACATCGTGGCCTTCATGCTCTATCTTTCGCTGTTTTATGCGCCCGTGGCGGGCGTCGCTAAAATCCTCGAGGACGCGCAGTCCGCCCTTGCCGGGGGGGAGCGCGTGATGGCGGTGATGGATACCCCGCAGGAAATCGCGGACGCGCCGGACGCCGTGGAACTGACGGATGTGCGCGGGGAGATCGCCTTCGAACATGTCGATTTCCAGTATGAAGAGAACGTGCCCGTATTGAAGGACGTCAGCTTCCGCTGCGCGGCGGGGCGCATGGTCGCGCTTGTGGGGCCAACGGGCGTGGGGAAAACCACGATGACCCAGCTCATCTCGCGCTTTTACGAGCCCAGCGCCGGGCGCATCCTCATCGACGGGCAGGACATCGCGAAGGTCGCGCTCTCGAGTCTTCGGCGGAACATCGCCCCGGTATTGCAGGACACGTATCTTTTCAACGGCACGATCGCCGAGAACATCGCCTATTCCGTGCCTTTCGCCGAGCGGGAGGATATCGTCGCCGCCGCCAAGGCCGCCCAGATGCACGAGAGCATCATGGACATGCCGGACGGGTATGAAACCGTCATCGGCGAGCGCGGCATACGCCTTTCGGGCGGGCAGAAGCAGCGCGTGGCCATCGCGCGGGCCATACTCCGCAAGTCTCCTATCATCATACTCGACGAGGCCACGGCCTCCGTGGATACCGAGACCGAGCGCGAGATCCAGCTCGCGATCAACGCCTTGGCGAAGCACCATACCATCGTCGCCATCGCGCACAGGCTCAGTACCATCCGCAGCGCCGAGCTCATCCTTGTGCTCGAAGAAGGCAGGGTCGTCCAATCCGGTACGCACGAGGAGCTTCTCGCCCAGGAGGGGCTCTACCGCAGACTTTATACCGCGCAGGAGCGTGCGGCGGGGACAAAATAATAGGCAACAGGCAAATCGCTTTCGCTTCGGGCGGCTTCCGTTTTTAAACGGAAGCCGCCTATTTATTCCGTTGGCGAACGAAAGAGCGCCCGCTTCCATTAGCAAAAATGATAGCCCTCAAACTTGACATTATAAAAAGCGTATAGTATAATACGTTTATCGGCACTGGAAACGTTACCAGTAACGTTTCCGGCCGAATTGTGCCGAATCATGGGATATCGCGGCGCATGGGAGGAAGCGGATGGAGCACCTGACCATCAAGGACATCGCAAGGCTGAGCGGAACGAGCGTAAGCACCGTCTCCCGCGTGCTCAATAACCATCCGGATGTGAGCGCGGCCGTGCGCGCCAAGGTGCTCGAGGTCGTGGGCGTGAATCATTTCGTGCCCAACAACAGCGCGAGGAGCCTCGTCATCCGCGAATCGGACCTGATCGCGGTGATCGTGCGCGGCGTGGGCAACCCGTTCTTCTCCACGCTCATCGAAACCATGGAGTACGCCATCGATTCGTACGGCTACACCATGGCGCTGCACCAGATCAAATCCTCGGCGGATGAGCTCAAGGCCGCGGCGCAGCTCGAGCGGGAGAAGCGCCTCAAGGGTATCCTCTTCCTCGGCGGAAGGTTCAACTATCTGCCGGGAGAGCTCGCCTCCATCAAGGTCCCCTTCGTCTGCTGCACCTACACCAACGCCTTCGGCGCGCTGGACGCGGGCAAGTACTCCTCCGTCGCCATAGACGACAGGCTTGAGGCGCGGCGCGCGGTGGACTACCTCGTCGGCAAGGGCCACAGGCGCATCGGTGCGCTCATCGAGCGCACGGACGGCGGCTCCATCAGCCAGCTTCGCTACGAAGGTTATGTCAACGCGCTCGCGGCGCACGGCATCCCGTTTGACCCCGCGCTCGTCGCCGCGGCGGGCAGCTTCGATATGGCGGACGCCTATAGGGCCGCCGGGAAACTCCTTGATGAGGCGAAGCCCGCGGCGCTTTTCGCCATATCGGACTCCATGGCCATGGCGGCGCTCAAGGCCGCGGCGGACGCCGGGCTTTCTGTGCCGGGCGATCTCTCGGTTATCGCCATAGATGGCCTCGAACAGTCCAAGTACTGCGTACCGACCCTAACCACGCTCGAACAGCCCGCGGACGAACTTGCGCGGCGCAGCGTGGACATCCTCGCCGGACTTCTCGGCGGCGACGCGGAACACGGCCATGTGTTCATGGAAACGCGGCTTCGCGAAGGCGGCTCGGTCCGGCAAATCTGAATCCGTTCCCACGTTTGCGCGCGAAGGCGCGCAGATTAAAAATAAGGAGAGAAAACAGCAATGAAAAAAACTCTGGCGATTCTTCTGGCGCTTGCCATGATGGCGGTCGTCTTCGGCTGCCAGACCGGCGGCGAGGTTACCACGACTACGCCCGGCGCAGAGGCGACCGAGACCCCGGCCGCAGAGACGCCGGCCGTGACGGAGCCCGCAGCGGCAGGGTCCGTGTATTACCTCAACTTCAAGCCCGAGCAGGATGCCCAGTGGCAGGCGCTCGCCCAGGCGTACACCCAGGAGACCGGCGTGCCCGTGACGGTCGTCACCGCCGCCTCCGGCACCTATGAGACCACGCTCACCAGCGAAATGGCCAAGTCCGAGGCGCCCACGCTCTTCCAGGTCAACGGCCCCGTCGGCCTCGCCAACTGGAAGGACTACTGCTACGACCTCTCCGGCTCCGCGCTCTACGGGGAGCTGACCAGCGATGACTTCGCCCTCAAGGAAGGCGACGCGGTCTACGGCATTGCCTACGTCATCGAGACCTACGGCATCATCGTCAACACCGCGCTTCTCCAAGAGGCGGGCTACACCCTAGCGGACATTAAGGATTTCGCCACACTCAAGGCCATCGCCGAGGATATCACCGCGCGCAAGGCCGAGCTTGGCTTCTCCGCCTTTACCAGCGCGGGCATGGACGGCTCGTCCGACTGGCGCTTCAAGACCCACCTTGCGAACCTGCCCATTTACTATGAGTACAAGGCGGACGGCATCACCGAAACGGCTGCCATCAAGGGCACGTTCCTCGACAACTACAAGGCCGTCTGGGATCTCTACATCAATAACGCCACCTGCGCGCCCACCGAGCTTGCCGCCAAGACTGGCAACGACGCGGTCAGCGAGTTCGTCAACAGCCAGGCCGTGTTCTATCAGAACGGCACCTGGGCGTACAACGACGTCAAGAGCATCGGCGACGAGAACCTCTACATGATCCCCATCTACATCGGCGCCGAGGGCGAACAGAACCAGGGCCTGTGCACCGGCTCCGAGAACTACTGGTGCGTCAACAAGAACGCGTCCGAAGAGGACATCCAGGCGACGCTCGACTTCCTCTACTGGGTCGTCACCTCCGAGACCGGCACCTCGACGCTCGCCAACGACATGGGCTTCGTCTGCCCGTTCAAGGCCGCCAAGGAATCCACCAACCCGCTGGTGAAGGTTGCCAACGAGTACATCGCCAACGGCAAGACCGCCGTCGCCTGGTGCTTCGCGACCATGCCCAGCGAGGAGTGGAAGAACGGCGTCGGTTCTGCGCTGACCGCCTACGCCGCGGGCACGGGTACCTGGGACCAGGTCGTCTCCGCGTTCGTCGAGGGATGGGCCAGCGAGTACGCGCTCAGCCACGCTTAATGCAATAACCCGCGCCGTCAGGCGCGAAACGGTTGAAATGATCCCGGCGATTGGCTAAAATGAAGGGGTGAACGGATGAACGGTTGTCCGTTCGCCCCTTTGACGCCTGTGAACCGCCCCGGCCGCGCCCGGCGCGCCGCATTGAAAGAGGAGAAACCGATGGAAAAAGCAATCCGCAAATACTGGCCGCTCTTCGTGCTCCCCACGCTGGCGGCGTTCGCAATCGGCTTCGTGATCCCCTTTGGCGAGGGCGTCTACCTCTCCTTTTGCAAGTTCACGACCGTGAGGGACGCCCAATGGACGGGCATCGCCAACTATGTGAACATCTGGATCGACAACACCTTCCCCAGCGCCTTTGGCTTCACGGCGGTCTTCGCCGTGGTATCTACCGTTCTTATCAACGCGCTCGCCTTCGCGGTGGCGCTTCTTTTAACGCGCGGCATACGCGGCACGAACGCCTTCCGCACGGTGTTTTTTATGCCCAATCTTATCGGCGGTATCGTGCTGGGGTACATCTGGCAGGTGCTTTTGAACTGCCTTCTCATGCTGTTGGAAAAGCCGCTTCTCACGCTGGACGCGACCTACGGCTTCTGGGGGCTGATCGTGCTGATGTGCTGGCAGCAGATCGGGTATATGATGATTATTTACGTCGCCGGGCTGCAGAACGTGCCGGGCGAACTCGTCGAGGCCGCGCGCATCGACGGCGCCTCTCCCGGGCAGATACTCGGCAAGATCAAGATTCCCATGGTCATGCCCTCGATCACCATCTGCACGTTCCTGACGCTGACGAATTCCTTCAAGCTTTTCGACCAGAACCTCTCGCTTACGGGCGGCGAGCCCGCGCACGCCTCCGAGATGCTCGCGCTCAACATTTACAACAGTTTTTACGCGCGCGCGGGCGCACAGTGGAAAGGCATCGGCCAGGCGAAGGCCATGTTGTTCTTCGGGCTGGTCGTGCTCATCGCGCTCGTCCAGCTCCGCCTGACCCGCTCGAGGGAGGTGCAGCAGTAATGGTTACGAAGAGAGAGAAACGCTCCGGCCGCGTATGGACTGTGCTTCTTACGATCCTGTCGCTCGGCTGGGTCTACCCGGTCGTGATGATCGCGCTCAACTCCCTCAAGCAGGAGACGGCCATCACCACCTCCTCGGCCTTCGAGCTGCCCACTGCGGAAACCTTCAATGGCCTTGCCAATTACGTGAAGGCGATCGGGTCGCAGGGCTTCCTCAAAAGCTTCGGGTACAGCCTAATCATCACGGTGTCCTCCGTGGCGCTGATCCTCCTGTGTTGTTCGATGTGCGCGTGGTTCGTTTCCCGCGTGCGGGGGTTCGCCTCGCGCATCATCTATCTATTGTGCGTGTTCTCGATGGTCGTGCCGTTCCAGATGGTAATGTTCACCCTCTCGCAGACCGCGGACGCGCTCAAGCTCAACACGCCCTTCAACATCTGCGTCGTCTACCTTGGCTTCGGGGCGGGGCTGGCGGTGTTTATGTTCGCGGGCTTTGTCAAGTCCATCCCGCTTGAAATCGAGGAGGCTGCCATGATTGACGGCTGCAGCCCGATCCAGACCTTCTTCCGTATCGTGCTGCCCATACTCCGCCCGACGATGATCTCCGTGGGCATCCTTGAAACCATGTGGATTTGGAACGATTACCTTTTGCCCTACCTCGTGCTCGACATCCGCAAATACATGACCATCCCCATGCTCATCCAGTATTTCCGCGGCAGCTACGGCAGCG
>DATMYG010000238.1:0-5335 GCA_035561055.1 Clostridia bacterium
ACATTTCCCCTACGTGCGGCTCGACCAAAAAGAGGATTATCCGCGCTTCGAGGTGGTGCGAAGGGCCGTCAACGACGGCGCGCGCTACTTCGGCCCGTACCTTTCGGCGGGCTCGCTCAGGGATACGCTCAACTGCATTACGGAGGATTTTCCGGTGCGCCACTGTCGCAAGGACATCAAAAAGGCCATTGCGAAAAACGAACGGCCTTGCCTGATGTATCACCTGGGCAAATGCTGCGCGCCCTGTTCGGGCAAGGTCTCACCGGAGGAATACCGCAGGCTGCTCTCAAACGTGTGCGCCTTCCTCGAGGGGGACACCGCCCCGGTAATAGGCATGCTCAAGACGCAGATGGTCGAGTACAGCGAAAAGCTCGAATTTGAAAAGGCCGCCCGCTGCCGCGACCGCATCGCCGCCATCGAGGCTATGGGCGAGAAGCAGCGCGCCATGACCGCTACGGGCGCGGAGCGCGACGCATTCGCCCTCGTGCGGGATGGGAGCGACGCCGTGATGTTCGCCATCTTCGTACGCGGCGGCAGCATCGTGGGCACAAGGCACTTCTCCATGACCTGCGCGGACGAGCCGGCGGGCGACGTGACGGGCGCGTTCCTGCAGCAGTATTACAACGAGTCCGGCGCGATCCCCAGGGAAATCTGCGTGGCGGACATGCCGGAGAACGCGAAGGAGCTCGCCGAGTGGCTCAAGTCTCTGCGCGGCGGCGCGGTGGCGCTGCTCTGCCCGCAGAGGGGCGAGAAGCGCGAGCTCGTCGACATGGCCAGAAAGAACGGCCAGGATACCATACAAAAGCAGCGGGAGCTCGAGCACCGCGCCTGGGAGCGCGGCGAGGGGGCGCTCGCGCGGCTTAGCGCCATCATCGGCCTCGAGACGGTGCCGGAGCGCATGGAGTGCTTCGACAACTCGCACATACGCGGGCGCGACACGGTATCGAGCATGGTGGTTTTCCTCAGCGGAAAACCCGCGCCTAAGGAATACAGGCGCTTCCGCATCCGTAATGACGCGGGCGGCGACGACCTCGTCGCCATGCGAGAGGCGCTCACGAGAAGGTTCTCGCGCGCGCAAACGGACGAGCGCTTCGCCGCGCTGCCCGATCTGCTGATCATGGACGGCGGGAGAACGCAGCTGGACGTGGCGCTCGAGGTGCTTTCGGATCAGGGGCTCTCGCACATTCCCTGCATCGGCCTTGCAGAACGCAACGAGGAGATTATCCTCCCCGATTCGGACGAGCCGGTCGTTCTGGACCGCGGCGACGGCGCGCTGCACATGCTTCAGCGCATTCGCGACGAGGCGCACCGCTTCGCCATTACCTACCACAGGAGCCTGCACATGAAAAACGCGCTCTACTCCGAGCTGGACGCGATCGAGGGCGTGGGTGAAAGAAGAAAGAGGCTCCTGTTCGACGCGTTTGTCACGCGCGACGCCATCGCGAACGCGGACGTGGACGCGCTCGCAGCCATCAAGGGTATGACACGGCCTGCGGCTCAGGCCGTATATGATTTTTTTCATCAAGCGGAGGAAGAGAAGGAATGATCAAACTCGTTGCGTTCGACATCGACGACACGCTCACAAAAAGTCCGAATACCGTTTCCCCCGGGAACCTCGCCGCCATACGGCGTGCCAGAGAGGCGGACGTTTTCGTAACCCTCGCGACCGGGCGGGGCTACCTCGGCTCGTCCTACATCTTAAAAGCGGTGGGAGTTGAGGGGCCCGTCATTAACTACGGCGGCAGCGTCGTCAACGACACGCGTACCGGCAAAGCGCTGTATACCGCTTCTCTAAAACCGGAGGACGTATTGGAGGTTTTCGCGCTTTCGCACGAACTAGGCTTGCACGCACAGCTCTATCAGGGCGACACGGTGGTATATGAGAAGGACAACGAGTATGCGCGGCGGTACATGGCGTTCCTCAGCCTGCCCAGCGTAATCGACCCGCAGCTCATGCAAAAGCGCTGGGAGAACGTGCCCAAGGTCATTTACATCACGGACAGGGAGCGCGCGGAGGAGCTGATCCCCAAGCTGCAGAAGCGCTTCGAAGGACGACTCAAGGTATCCGGTTCTAAGGCGGGCTTCGTCGAGTTCAACGATCCCGGCGCGCACAAGGGCAGCGCCCTCGCGTGGGTTGCGGACTATCTGGGCATCGTACGGGACGAGGTCGCCGCGATGGGGGACAATCTGCTCGACGTGGAGATGCTGCGCTACGCGGGCGTCGGCTGCGCGGTCGCGGACGCGCACAAGGAAGCGCTCGAGGCCGCGGATGTGATCGCCCCCCGCTGCGAGGACGACGGCGCAGCGTGGTTCCTCGACAACGTCGTACTGAAGGGAAAGCGCGATGGCTGAGAGCATCCGCATCAGGGTGGAAACCTTCGCAGAAAACCTCGGCATGACCGTGCTCGTGCGCGGCGCGGGCGAGGCGGTGTTCGAGACGGACGAGATCGGCCGCCCCGGGCTCCAGCTCGCGGGGTACTACCACCACTTCGCCCACAGGCGCGTGCAGCTATTGGGCAACTCCGAAATGCACTACCTCTACGGCATGAGCTATGAGGAGGCATACGCGCGGCTCGACCTCTTTATGAGCTACGGCATCCCCTGCGTCGTGTGCGCGCGCAACAACATGCCGCCCAAGGCCCTTACCGACTGCGCGGATAAATACGAGGTGCCGGTGTTCCTCTCCGAGGCGCTTACGGACGATATCGGTCACCGCATCACCAACTACCTTTCGAGAAAGCTCGCACCGAGCGTGCTCATCCACGGCGTGATGCTCGACGTATCCGGCGTGGGCATCCTGCTGCGCGGGGCGAGCGGTCTTGGCAAGAGCGAAACCGCGCTTGAGATGATCAAGCTCGGCCACCGTCTCGTCGCGGACGACGTGGTGGAATTGACGCGCGTGACGGACAACCGGCTCGTGGGCCGCGCGCCGGACGCGACGCGCTTCCTCATCGAGGTGCGCGGCATCGGCATCGTGGACATGCGCTACCTGTTCGGCGTGGGCTCCGTGGTGGAGGAAAAATCCGTGGATCTCGTAATGGACCTCGAGCTCTGGCAGCCGGACCGCGAATACGACCGGCTCGGCGGCGCGGAGCGCGCGACGCAGATACTCGGTGTGCGCGTGCCGGAAACGGTGCTGCCGGTGAGCCCCGGGCGGAACCTCGCGGTCGTCGTGGAAGTCGCGGCGCGCAATTTTCTTTTAAAACGTATGGGGTACGATACTTCGGGTGATTTCACGCGCAGGGCGAGGGCGCTGCTGGAAGGACGGGAGTAATATGTTCAACGCGGGATTCGATATTGGCGGCTCGCACATAGCGGGCGGGCTGTACGACGGGGACCTCAGGCTCGTCAAACGCGTGGACGAGCCCTTTCCGCAGGGGAGGCCGGGCGACGTACCCGCGCTCGTCGCGGACATGACGGGAAAGCTCCTGGAGGGCATCGGCAGGGGCGCGCTGGAAAGCGTCGGCCTCGCAGTGCCCGGCAGCATCGACCGCGCACGAGAAAGGGTCATCAACGCCTATAACCTGGGTTTCCACGATTTTCCGCTGCGCGCGCTGGTGCAGGAGCGTTTCCCCGAAGCGCCGGTGCTTTTGGGCAACGACGCGGACCTCGCCGCCCTCGCTGAATTGCACGCGGGCGCGTTCATGGGCGCGCAGTGCGCGGTGCTGCTGACCCTCGGCACGGGGCTTGGCGGAGGCATCATCATCAACGGCAAGCTCTGGCGCGGCGGCATGGGCAACGGGTGCGAAATCGGCCACGCCATCCTCGACATGAGCGGCGTGCTGTGTACCTGCGGCGTGCGCGGCTGCGCGGAAACGCGCTGCGCGGCCACCGCGCTCATCCGCGAGGGACGCGAGGCGGCAGCGGCGCATTCCGAAAGCATGCTCAACGAGAAAACCGGCGGCGACCCGGCGCGCATCGACGCGAAACTCGTCGTGGACTGCGCGCGCGCAGGCGACCCTACGGCGCTCGCGGTGTTCGACCGCTATACGGACGCTCTGAGTTCCGAGGCGGCGTCGCTCATCAACACCCTCGACCCCGAGGTGATCGCCCTGGGCGGCGGCGTGAGCGGCGCGGGGGAATTCCTCTTCACCCCGGTGCGCGTGAAAACCCGGCTAAAGAGCTTCTACCGCGAGCACGCGCGCATCGTCCCAGCGGTCCTCGGCAACAACGCGGGCATGCTCGGCGCGGCGCTGCTCTACGGCGACGACAGGAAATAAAATTCAACCGAAAAGCCGCTTTTATCGCGGCGGGAAGCAGTATGAGATGCGGAGCGCATCTCATATTTTTAGAAAGCATTACCGAAACAATTTGCCGCCCCAATCCAGCAGCCCGTGCAACAGCGTAGGCCCGGCGAGGGAATTGAACTTTCTGTATAAAATGTTGTGGATCATATGCAGCACAACGAATACCGCAAGCTGAAGCACGTTGAATTGCATACCGTTGACGGGCATTTGATAGGGCAGATGCATGAAGTAAAACAGCACGCCGACAATCAGCATGGCGAGAAAATCATCTTTGATTAACCCATTTATCCTCGTTTGGATATACCCCCTGAATATGATTTCCTCAGATAGCCCAATGACGACAAAGTAGTAAAATACGTTATAAAGCGCGAGGCCGAAAGGAATCACCTTCCTGCCGGCAAGTATGGACGGAAGCACATTCATCAAAAAAGAAAGCACCACGCCAGACAACGCCCCCGCTAACGTAGAGCGCCCGAGGTTTCTCTGCGTGATGCCTATAGAAGACAAGCCTTGCCTTCGGAGCAAGGCCAATGCAACGCAAAACAAAATAAGCGCGAGGTTTACGGGTATGCCCAAATAGAGATTCCTTTTTATTTGCAGCACGCCTATCCCATAATAAGCAATCAGCATCATCACATAAAGAGCCAACGCCAAAATGGCGTCTGTTTTGCCATAGGATGCAATTTGTTTTTGATAGGCGCCGTCCGTTGACAAGAATCGTTTTGCGGCATCGCGCCATGTCGTTTTTTTCTGCTCCATACGCATCGGCTCCATGACCCTTGTTTCAAAACACCCGCTAATTTCCCCGTCTGTCTTTTCGAGTATATAACAAAAAGAAGGGTGTGCTACAACCATTCCTTGTTGTGTGTGTTTGGCCGGTTAATTTATTATCCTTTTTATTTCATCAGCAACTTGCGCAATTGTTTTGTTGTCGGTATTTATAACATAATCTCCGGGATGGGGCTCCATTCTTAACCACTGAAATAATACTTTGTTTGTGTCGCCGCGATTTTTATGGCGTTCAATCAGCGTTTCTTCGGAGCACTTCAATGTGAACGCAATGGTTGAATAGTCCTTCGCGGTAATAT
>DATMYG010000239.1:0-2631 GCA_035561055.1 Clostridia bacterium
GGGCTGTACCTGCTCGACGAGCCGGAGGCCGCGCTGACGTACTTCAACCAGCTTGTGCTGCTCAATATGATAAGGGACGCGGCGGCGGAGGACTGCCAGTTCATCCTCTCCACCCACTCCCCGGTGCTGTGCGCCTGCCCCGGCGCGGAGCTCTTTGAGCTGTGCCCGGAGGGGGCGGTCAAAACGGATTACGATTCGCTCTCGAACGTGCGCTTCCTTCGCATGTTCCTCGGCGAGCGGGAGAAGCTTTTAAGGTCGTGACGGCCGCGTGAGGCCGGAAAAGAGGAGTCCGATGAAACGGAGAACCGCGGCAATTGTCCTCGCCCTCGCATCGGGAGCGGCGTTTTTCGCTGCGGGGCTTTTTTCGGGTCTTGAGCGGGAAGCGGTGCGGCATGTGCCGCAGATTCTCGCCGGGGCGCTGCTCGCCGCCATGGGGCTGAGCGCGCTTTCGTATTATGCGGGGAACAGGCGCATCGGCGCGACCAGCGTTGGGGACGGCAGGGACGCAACCGAGCGGCTGAAGCAGCGCGCGCAGCGCGATATCCGCCGCGAAATCGCCCACGTGACACTGGGCTTTCTGCTGTGCGCTGCGTGGTACTGGCTCTGCGTCGCGGCGGCGTTGGCCGTCGCATTCTTTTATGGTGCGTCCGGGCAGGGCGGCTGGGGCGTTGCCGCGCTGCTTTTTGCGCTGTACGCGCTCTTCGGTCTCGCGTATTTCCGGCTGCAGCCCCTCTACGCTTCCGCGCCCGAGCACGTGCTCGACGAGACGGAATATCCCCTCATCTACCAGAGCATCGATGAGGCGCGGCGCGTCGCCGGGGTCAAAACCGAAGTGCGCGCGGCGCTCTCCGCCGAGGGCAACATCGGCATACTCGGCGCGCGCAACCGGGCGTACATCACCCTGAATTCCGGACTCGCGCGCATCCTGACCCGGCACGAGCTGACCCAGGTTTTTTTGCACGAGCTCGCGCATTTTTACGCCGGCGCGGGCAGGGACGCGCGCACACTTCAGCGCTGGCATGGCATCCTGATGGACATCGACTTTCCGCAGGGCGGCCTGCTCGGCCCGGCGCTCATGATGGGGCCGGGGTTGTTCGCGATGGTCCGCTACATGCTCTTCGACGCGGCGGCCTGGCGCGAGATGGAGAAGCGCGCGGATTCCTTCGCCATGGAGCGCGGGGACCCGCAGGCCTATGCAAACGCGCTCGCCAAGCTCAAGATGATGGGGCTCTTCCACGCGGAAAGCTGCCCGGAGCTGCGCGTCGGGCTGTTCGAGGGGGAGAGTTTTACCCGGCATTATGAAACCGAGGCGGCCGCGCTGTTCGAACAATACCTTGCAAAAAACGAGGCGCGCTGGCGCGCGCTCGCCGCGCGCGAGCTGCCCGCCCGGCTCGATTCGCATCCGACGCTGTGCATGCGGCTCGAGGCGCTCGGCGTCGCGGAGTACGACGTCGCCTCCCGCGAGGGGGATGAAGCCTATCGCGCGGAGCAGGAAAAGCTGCTCGCGCGCGCGGACGAGGCTGCCTACGAGAGGATTTCCCCCGAATACGGGGAACTGCGCCGGGAACGGTACGTGGAGCGCTTCGCGGCCATACGCGCCTACGAGGAAGCGGAGAACCCCCGCGCGCTCGAAACGAGGGCGCGCCTCGAAGCCGCCAACGCCTACGTGGACGTGGATGACGAAAAGGCAAAGCGCGCGTTTCGGAGCCTCATCGCCGACGAACCATACAACGCCTACGCGCTGTTCGATCTCGGCAACCTTCTATTGTCCTTGTATGACGACGAAGGGCTCGCGCTCATGTACCGTGCGGCCGAACTCAACGACAACCTGACCGAACAGGCGTACGACGCCATCGGCTCGTACTGCCTCAAGACCGGCAACGAGGCGGAGCTCGCGCGCTACAGGGAAAAGGCGGTTTTTGCGCTGCAGGCCGCCCTCGACCGGAGCCGCAAAAAATTCCGCCTTTCGCGCAGTGACGCGCTCGCGCCCTGCACGCTTCCCGACGCCGCGCGGGAGGAGGTCGTGTCGGCGCTCGTGGCGCGCTTCGCGGGCGTGTGCGCGAGGCTGCTGCTCGCCACGCGGCGAAGCCCTGGTGCGGAAGAAGAAGAGACGCACCTCGTCCTGTGCGAGGCCGCAAAGGACGCCGACGAGGAGGCGTTTCGCGCGGCGGTGCAGAGCGCGTTCGAATACCTCGATATGCGCGCGGAGTATTTCACGCTGCTACCGCGAAAGGGCAGGGCCGCGCGCAAGTACGCGCGCATCTTCCTCGAAAAGGTCCCCGGCTGCGCCGTATGGCGCGCGCCGGGCGAAGAGCAAAACTCGGATTAGGAGGGCCATATGGGCTACGTCGCGGGCATCGGCGCGCTCAACGCCGACTTCATAGGCAGGAGCCGGGAAACCCCCGTTATGCGGGACTCGAACCCCGGCTACGCCCGCCTCAACGCAGGCGGGGTGACGCGCAACATCCTCGAAAATCTCGCGCGCATGGGGCTTGAATGCCGCCTTCTCACCGCCGTCGGGCGCGACGCGCTGGGCGATATGGCGCTTGCCGCGACCAGAAAGGCGGGCGTGGACGTATCCCGCGCGCTGATCGTGTCGGATGAGCCGACCTCGACCTACTGCGCGATCCT
>DATMYG010000240.1:0-7785 GCA_035561055.1 Clostridia bacterium
AGGAGCGGGATGCAGACGATGACCATCCACGCGCCGTGCGTGAACTTGCTCACCGCGATGATGACGCACGTGGCCGCCGTGACCGCCGTGCCGAAGCCGTTGATCAGGGCCTTATGCTTCCACGCGCCCTCCCTGCGGGTAATCCAGCGCTTGAACATGCCCGCCTGTGAGAGTGTGAAGGACAGGAACACGCCCACCGCGTAAAGCGGGATGAGCCTGTGCGTCTCGCCGTGGAAGAGTGCGACCAGAGCGCTCGCCACGAGGAAGAGCAGGATAATGCCGTTGGAGAAGCTCAGCCGTGCCCCGCGGCTGGAAAACTGGCGCGCCATGTAGCCGTCCCGTCCGAGCAGGGAGAGCAGCAGCGGCAGGTCCGCGAACGCGGTGTTTGCCGCCATGATGAGGATGACGGCGGTGGTCGCCTGCACGGCGTAGAACATGACGGAGCCCGCGCCGAACACGCGCTGCGCGATCTGTGCCATGACCGTTACGTTTTCCGCGGGCGCGATCTTATAGACCGAGGCCAGCGCGCACACGCCGCCGAAGATCGTCAGCACGATCAGGGCGAGCAGCGTAAGCACCTGTTTGGCGTGCTTCTGGGAGGGATGGCGGAAGTTGGGGATGCCGTTGCTCACGGCCTCCACGCCCGTGAGCGCCGTGCAGCCGGAGGAAAACGCCTTGAGGAAGAGCACCAGCGTCAATTCCCCGAGGGGAAGCCCGCCCGCGGCCGCTGCGACCGCCTCCTCCGGCACGTAGCCCCACACGAGCACTTTGAACAGCCCCGCGAAGATCATCGCGAGGATCGTGATCATGAACAGGTACGTCGGCACGCCGAAGAGCACCGAGGACTCGCGGATGCCGCGAAGGTTCCCCAGCGTCAGGAGCGCGATGATGACAAGCGCCAGCGCCACCCTGTAAGGCAGAAGCTCCGGAAAGGCCGAAACGATCGCCGCTACGCCGGAGCTCGCGCTGACGGCGACGGTGAGCACATAGTCGATCGAGAGGGAGGCGGCCGCGACAAGGCCGGGTATGCGCCCGAGGTTGTCGCTCGCGACGCTGTATGAGCCGCCGCCGTTGGGGTAGTTGTCGATCGTCTGACGGTAGGAGAATACGAGAATGAACAGCAGCAATATGATGGCCGCCGCGACCCAGAGCAGCGGCTTGTATGCCGCGAGGCCGATCATAGGCACGAGCACCATAAGGATCTCCTCGCACGCGTAGGATACGGAGGAGATGGCATCGCTCGAGAGAATCGGAAGGCCCCAGAGCACACTGAACTTCTCGTGCTCCATCTGCGCGCTTTCGAGGGCGCGCCCCACCAAAAGGCTTTTGAGCTTCTGAAACATAACCCTCATTCTTTTATGCCGCGGTCTCTCCGTCGGCCGATTTACGATTGAAAATCATATCATATTTTCCCGTATGAGGCTATATATAATGTTATTTCGCACGAAAAAAACGCCGAGCCTTTTTTCCCTTCCAAGACCCACCGCTCGTACCCGTTGAGCAATTTTTCCCAGGGAAACGCCGTCAACTCCTCCTCTAAAAAGCGCTTTCCCCCGAAAGAAACCGGAGTTCCGCCTTTTGGGCGGAACTCCGTGCTTTCATCGATTTGTCGTTGTCAATTGGCCCCGTCAGCGCATTTCGACCCCTGCGAACCTGAAGCCGATGGGGGACTCGCCGCTGGCGGTGAGCGTCACGGTCGCCGCGCACAGCTCGCCGGAATCCGCGGTGCCGGGCACGCCGTAGAGGATCATGCCATAGAGCACAAGGCCGGTATCCGTGCGCACGGCCTCGTCGATCCGAAAGGACCAGATCCCGTGCGGATGGACGGGCAGCATGTAATTGCCGGCGGCGCCGTCGAAATAGGTGCCGTCGCCCGCCTGCGCGAAGTCGGTGGGGAGGGCGCCGGAGAAATACCACAAATAGGTCTCTTCGTAATCCGCCTTGGAGACGGGCACGTAGAGCGCGCCCTCCGCTCCCGTGGTCAGGGTCAGCGTCATGAAGGCCGTCGCGATGAACGCGCCGGGCGCGGAGGAATCGAAGCCGGCGTAATCCATGCCGCAGGCGGACACCAGCGTGTCGAGCGGGCCGCGGATGGCCTCGTACTCCTCGGCGGAAATCACGGTGCCCACGACGTCCGGGTAGAAGGCGGAGCGGTCGACGAGGAATACCAGCATCCCGTCGCCCTCCGGGGCGAGCGTGCCGGGCGCGGCGACGAGACCGTACCCGTCCTCCGTGACGAAGAAGCCCGCGTAGAGGTCGAGCGCGTTAGGGATGTCGTCGAGCGTGATGTCTCCGAAATACGCGCTACGGTTCGCGTCGATGAGGTTAAAGACCTGTTGCGCGGCGACGGCTTCCACATCGTAAATGCCCGTGACCGAGGCGAACGATTCGCGCGCGCCGTCTGGACCGAGCACGAGGATGCGCGGGAGCATCTCCTCGCCCTCGCCGAACGAGGTGAATTCGTACAGGTATACGTTGACGTACGGGCCGGCCTGTTCCGCGCGGCACTCGACGCGCGTGTAGGGAATTGTGCCGCCCCCGGCCGCGTCCGCGTAGGGCAGGCGTTCCGCGCTCACGCGCTCGAGCAACTCTTCCTCATAGAGCGAAATCTGCTCGTTCATCGCGGCGTTGGCGGGGAACGCGTCCCCGAATACGGGAAGCGCGTAGTCCAGCCGGAACTGCGCGTTCTCCTCGGTGGCGTCCTCGGGGTAGAGCACGGTTTTTTCGGCGATGGTCACGCCGTCCGCCTCGGTAAGCGCGTTATCCGCCGGGGTTTCCATGGGCGTAACGCCGCCCTGCGCGGGCGTTTCGCCCGCTTCCGGCGCGGCGGTGTCAAATGGCGCCTGCGTGACGTCGCTTACGCCCCCGGTCTGGCCGGCGGTGAGCGCGGGCAATTCCTCGCAGCCCGATGCGGCGAGAATGAACAGCAGCGCGGCCGTAACCGCGATCATTCTAAATAGAAGGTGTTTTTTCATGCCTACAACTTATCACAACGCGCGGATGCTTACAACTGAATAATTTGTGACATATGGCCGCGTCCTTGCGAAACGACCGGAAAGGATTGTATAATAACATCAAAGCATGGCAAATTTGGAGGGATTATGTCGAACGCCGTCACTCCCGAAATGATAAAGCTGCTCAACAGCGGGGACCAGCGCGAGCTGCGCGCGTTTCTTACGCTCTACGCCAAGCCCGTGTACGACCGCGCCGCAGCCATCACCGGCAACGAAACGGATGCGCGCCGCGTGACGCGCCGCGTCATTTCCGAAACGGCGTTGCTCGCCGTCAAGGGTGCGCTCGAGGAGGACGTCGACGCGCAGCTCATGAAGCTGACAGACGCCTGCTGCAGCGAGGACCTCTTCTTCGCCAAGCTCGTGGAGGAAACCATGCAGGAACTCGCCGTCCATCCCGCGGGGGAGCAGGACAAGCCCCTGCCGTGCGAGCCTCTCGCCCCGCGTGCGGCGGTTTTTGCGCAAAAACCCGCCGAAGCCGCCCCGAAGCCCGCGGAACCCGCGCCGCGGCCCGCAGAGCCTGTCATGAGGCCTGCGGAGCCCGCGCAAAAGTCTGCGGAACCCTTGGCCAAACCCGCCGAATCTGCGCCGCGGCCCGTCGACGCCGCGCAGGCGCAACGCCCTGTGTACGTGTCCGACCTTGCCCCCGCAGAGGAGGAGGGCGTGCCGGAGCTTTTCCCAGAGGAGGATGCCGAGGCGGAGGGCAAAAAGGTCGGCCCGCTGATCGTGGTGCTGATCTTTTCGCTCTCGCTCATCACCGTCGCGCTCGTCTGGGTGCTGCTTGTGAAGCTCATGTGGCTGGGGGTCATCCCCGAGTTTGATTTCGGCTTTGCGGAGTGGTTCAATACGCATTTGTTCCGCCTGTATTAATTCGTCGCCGCGTTGCATCCGGCTCGCCGGAGTATGATATAATAGACGCAGAGAGGAGGCATGGCCGCATGGATTATTTAATGCAGTACATCATGGGCTGGAGCGTTCCGGCGCTGATCTGCCTGATACTGGGGCTGTTGCTGCTGGTGTATGAAATGTTCGTTCCCGGCATGGGCGTGCCGGGTATCCTGGGCTTCATTTTGCTCATCGCCGCGGTGGTACTGCGCGCGGATTCGTTCGCAAGCGGCGCCATCACCCTGGCGATCATCCTCGTGCTCCTTGGCGGGGCGGGCTTCTTCATCTTCCGCTCCTTGAAGAAAGGCGTCCTCTCGCGCTCCCCGCTGATCCTCAAGGAGAGCATCGAGGAGAAATCCACCCCGCTCTCGAACGACGACATGCAGAGCCTCGTGGGGCTCGAAGGGGTGGCCCTCACGGCGCTTCGCCCTTCCGGCAACGCCATGATCGGCGAAAAGCGGCTCGACGTCGTGACCGAAGGCGAGTTTGTCGCCAAGGGTGCGAAAATCGTCGTCATACGCGTGGAAGGCCTGCGCGTGCTCGTCAAGCCCGTCGCGCCCTGAGCGCGGCGTAAACCCGATCCCTTTCACCCGGCCGTCCGAGGCGGGCCGCAATCATTAAACAGGAGGAAAAAATCATGCCGCCGGTAGTACTCGCAATTATCATCATCGTCGCAGCGATCATCTTTCTTTCCATCTTCTTCAGCTTTGTGCCGCTGGGCCTGTGGATCTCGGCGACCGCGTCCGGCGTGCGCGTGGGCATTTTCCAGCTTGTCGCCATGCGCATAAGGAAGGTCGTCCCCAGCCGCATCATCAATCCCATGATCAAGGCCACTAAGGCCGGGCTTTCGATTTCGCTTAACAAGCTTGAGGCGCACTACCTCGCGGGCGGCAATGTGGACCGCGTGGTCAACGCCCTGATCGCCGCGCAGCGCGCGGGCATCCCGCTCGACTTCGAACGCGCCTGCGCCATAGACCTCGCCGGGCGCGATGTTTTGAACGCGGTGCAGATGAGCGTCAACCCCAAGGTCATCGAAACGCCGGTCATCGCGGCCATCGCCAAGGACGGCATCGAGCTTCGCGCCAAAGCGCGCGTTACGGTCCGCGCCAACATCGACCGGCTCGTGGGCGGCGCGGGCGAGGAAACGATCATCGCCCGTATCGGCGAGGGCATCGTCACGACCGTCGGCTCGTCCGCCAGCCATAAGGACGTGCTCGAAAACCCGGACCTCATCTCCCAGACCGTTCTGAGCAAAGGACTTGACGCGGGCACCGCGTTTGAAATTCTCTCCATCGATATCGCGGATGTGGATGTCGGCCGTAATATCGGCGCGCAGCTCCAGATCGACCAGGCCGAGGCCGACAAGCGCATCGCCCAGGCCAAGGCTGAGGAGCGCCGCGCCATGGCCGTCGCGCAGGAGCAGGAGAACAAAGCGAACGTGCAGGGCATGCGCGCGCGCGTCATCGAGGCCGAGGCCGAGGTGCCCCAGGCCATTGCCGCGGCGTTTCGCGAGGGCAAGTTGGGCGTCATGGATTACTACAACATGCAAAACGTCATTTCCGATACGAGGATGCGCGAAACTATCGCTGGCGGCAGCCACGCCGAGAAGAAGGAATGACCATCCTTTGGCAGCTTCCATTTGAGAAAGGGGGTTGAACCATGGACCCGGGAATTTTCATACTCCTGATCGTTGTGGCTGTTTTCGTCAGCGCCATCGCCAAGGCGAAGAAGCAGCAGCAGCGCAGGGTGCCCCCCGACCAATCCACCCAAGGACAGCAGCCGAACGTCGCGCAAACCGCACAGCTTGAGGCGCAGCGCCGCGCCGCAACCGAGGCGGAGCGCCGCCGCCGCGCGGCGATGGGGCCGCAGCCGGCCCGACCGACGGTTTCCGTCATGCCGGGCGACTGGCACTGCGTCTGCGGCAACGACAATGCACGCAACGCCGCCTTCTGCACAAAATGCGGGCGCAAGCGCGCCGAGGGGCAGACGGGGAGCCTCGAATACTACTCCACCGAAGGGCAGGCCGTCCGCGGGGATATGGAGGGCGCGTCGATGCTCGGCGATACCGAGGGCGTTTCCTCCGAGGGTCGCACAGGCAGCGCGCTCGTCGCCGCCAAGCCGAGCCTGCGTCATGTTGTGCGGTCCGTGACCGAGTCGACCCACGCGCATACGGAAGGGAGCGCATCCCTTGAGGAAGGCGCGCCCTGCGAGCAGGAGTACGACCCGCACACGCGCGACAGCTATGAGCTGACGGGACCCGACGCGTACGAAATTTCCCAGGAGAAGCAAGGTCTGCCTCTGGGCATGAAGCTTTCGAGCAGGACGGATTTCGCGCGCGCCATTCTCTATGCCGAGATACTCGGCAAGCCGAAGGCCATGAGAGGCCGCTAAAGAAACAAGCGCCAGACTATACAAACGACGGAGGCCGCATTATGCCCATACCCACGCCGCACATCAGCGCCCGAATGGGTGATTTCGCGAAAACCGTGCTCATGCCGGGCGACCCGCTGCGCTCGAAATTCATCGCCGAGCGTTATCTTAAAAACGCGACGCTCGTCAATAACGTGCGCGGCGTGCAGGGCTATACGGGCACCTATAAGGACAAGCGCGTGTCCGTCATGGCAAGCGGCATGGGCATGCCCGCCATCGGCATCTACGCGTTCGAGCTTTTCAACTTCTACGGCGTGGAAAATATCATCCGCGTCGGCTCGGCCGGTGCCATCAGCCCGGAGCTTCCGCTTCGAAGCGTCGTCATCGCCATGAGCGCGTCGACCAACTCCAACTTCGCCTCGCAGTACGGCATGCCGGGGTTTGTCGCGCCCACCGCGAGCTGGGCGCTCGTAAAAGCGGCCGCGGAACAGGCGGAGCGCATGGGCCTTGTATATAAGGTCGGCAACATTTTTTCGAGCGATACGTTCTACGACGACGGCGGCCGCACGCTCGACTGGGGGCGCATGGGCGCGCTCGCGGTTGAAATGGAGGCGGCCGCCCTCTACCTCACCGCCGCCCGCGCGGGCAGGAATGCGCTGTGCGTGTGCACTATTTCCGACAGCCTCGTTACCGGCGAGGAGTGCACGAGCGAGGAGAGGCAGAACACGTTTACCTCGATGATGGAGCTCGCGCTGGAAATCGCCTGAACAATTGATCATTGAGAGTTTGCAATTAATAATCGGGAAATGCCCGCTGCGGCGGGGATTGTAGGGGCGGATATCATCCGCCCGTCGTCCCCGTTTTCATCCGTAGGGGCGGATATCAATATTCCAAAGGAGAAACTCCCTTGGCAAAGAAAAAGGCGCGCAACACCAAGAGCAGGATCGTCATCGCGGCGTGGAAGCTTTTCTACGAGCAGGGGTACGACGACACCACCGTGGAGGAGATCATCGAGGCCTCCGGCACCTCGCGCGGCTCGTTCTACCATTATTTTGAGGGGAAGGACGCGCTGCTTTCCTCCCTCTCTTACCTGTTCGATGAAAAGTACGTCTCCCTCATGGAGGCCATCGACCCTGGGATGAACGCCTTCGACAAGCTCATGTATCTCAACGCGGAGCTGTTCGGCATGATCGAGAACAGCGTATCCCTCGACCTGCTCGCCCGGCTCTACTCCTCGCAGCTCGTCACGCGCGGGGATAAGCACCTGCTCGATCACAACCGCGTTTACTATAAGCTCCTCAGGCAGATCGCCTCGGACGGCATCGGCAAGGGCGAGCTTTCCGCGGCGTACACGGTTAACGAGCTCGTGAACATCTACGCCATGCTCGAGCGCGCGCTTCTGTACGACTGGTGCATTTCGGGCGGAGGCTACTCGCTCAAAAACTACGCCGCGCGGATGTTTCCGCTGCTGTACGGCTTCGTGCGCGGGCAATAATATATTTTTTGGCACGAATAATAT
>DATMYG010000241.1:0-6109 GCA_035561055.1 Clostridia bacterium
CCCGAGGGTTCTACGAGAAGCTGGCAGTACTACTACCGCATCCTCGTTTCCCCCAAGGATAACGGGTATGCCGATAAGCATACGAACGGTTATCTGGCTAAGGGAGTCCAAGTGGAGGACGTCAGGGCGTTCTATGAGGAAACATACGGCGGCAGGCCGGATTACGTCCTCTCCGGGGATGCGCAGTGCTATAACCTCGTCTGGACGGAAGGAGAGCTGCGGGCGGTCGTCTCCCTTGTGACTTCGCCCGACGGCAACGGCACAAGCGTCATCGTCACGCTCACGGGCGCCATATAGGCGCCGCGGGCAAGGCCTGCGTGCAGGGGGATAGCTGACGCCTAATCCCCGATTTGCATGTGCGCGCCCATATGCTATAATACCTCCATAACTGTAATGATTCGCGGCTTATTGCATGCCGATACGAATGCGACAGGTCAGAGGGGAAGCGGATGATCCGCATGAAGCTTGGCGCGCAGTCCGACAATGTCGTCGATTTTCGCAATATCAGGAAGCGCAGCCTTCCTTACTTCGTCATATGGATCGTCTACTATGCGTGGGTCATCGCCTTTGCGACGTGGTGGACGGCGTCCCCGCAGAACGGGGATGTGTTCAACGAACAGTTCCGCAGCCTCATGCATGCCGTCAACCTAATTTCCTCGGCGGTGTTCGTGTTCATCATACGCAAGGAATGGTTTGTGAAACTCGCGCGCGTCGCGGCGCTTCTTGTGGTCGCGGGCGTCGCCGCTTTCTTCCTTGTGGAAAACCATACGCTCCGCCTGATTCTCGCCGTCGCGAGTTCCGTCGCCATCGGCTGCATCAACATCTGCATTTTGATGCCTTTTGTCTTTACCCTCAACAACACGGAAAAACTCTATGCAGTCGTCGGCAGCAATCTGATCATCCAGCTCGTCTCCCTCCTGCTGGCGCCCCGTGCGCAGGAGCGGGTCGAGCTTGCGTTCTCCCTTGCGATGCTGGCCGTATCCGTCGGCGCGACGTGGTTCTTCAGACAAAAGGACCTTTCGGATGAAACCGAGGGCGGCAAGCTTGCATTGCCCAAGCTTCCCAAACGCATTTATCTGACGATCTTCTTCAACTGCGCCTTCGCAATCCTCTGCAAGGGGGCCGGCAAGGGGATCCTCAACATATCCGAGCACATCGCGGGCATACCGTTGATGACGTGGAACTTTCTTGGCGGGCTCATCGGCTGCGCGCTGTTCCCGGCGGTTTATCTCTATTCGAAAAAGGCGTACCTGTGGCATGGCAACATGACCTTCGCCTTTGTCGCTATGGGCCTTTTCTGCAACGCCTTCGCCGGTTACTCCGCAGGCTTCGCGATCGCCTTCGCCGTGCTGCTGGGCATCGGCAACGCCATGGGCATGATCAACATGTATTACATCATTGGTGTCGTGGGCAAAAAATATGACAGCATGAAATACATCCGCCTTTCCATCGCGCTCATCGGCGTGTGCGGCGGCGTGTCCGGCGTGCTGTTGGGGAATATCATCAGCGAGTCGAACACGTTCGGCATTTCAATTGTGGCATCCGTCGTGTCTGCCGCCGTAATGATCCTTCTTCTGATTTCCTCGCCCTTCCTTGCGCAAAGCCATTATGAAAGCGACTGGGCGAAGGATTCGCAGCGGGCCGAGGTGGACAACGAGCAACTGTACCTTTTTAGCAAATACAACCTCAGCAAGCGCGAAATCGAAGTCTGCAAGCTGCTGCTGCAGGGCTTCACGATGCGGCAAATATCGGGCATGCTCGCGCTTGCCTATCCCACGGTCAACACCTACTGTACGAGCATCTACCGCAAGGTCGGCATCAACAGCCGTGCGGAGCTCATGCAGGTTTTCCGGGATTATCAGACCGGTCCTATCGCGCAGTCATAGGATTCGGCGTTTTTTCACATCAATAAAACTAATGAGGCTTCTCTTGAAGGCTCTCACTTGAATTAGTGAATTGTCAGAAGCTGTGTCGTCGTGCAGAATAAAACAGTCAATACACTATTTTGTAATTGCTCGATGGGAGGCGTTTTATGGCGAACGATCTGCTGGGCGGACTCAGCGGGCTGATGAAAGGTCTTTCCGGCTTCATGCCGCAGGACGATCCCGATGTGAAGATCCTCAACGCGCAGTCGGAGCTGAACGATCTTGCCGCGCAGGAAACGGAGCTGTACGCGCAGGCGGGAAAGGCGGCGCTCAAGCGGTATCCCGGCCAGTTCGCGGAGACGGAGGACAAGCTCGGGCTGATTCAGGCGAACCGGAACGAGGCGAACGCGAAGCTTCAGGCCGCCAAGGCGGAAAAAGAGCAAAAAGACAGGCAGCAGCAGCTTGCCGACGCACAGTTTACCTGTCCCTCCTGCGGCATGCGCAATCCGGACGGCGTGAAGTTCTGCCAGGAGTGCGGCTCGAAGCTCGGCGTCATATCGGCTTGCCCCTCCTGCGGCGCGAAGATAGCGCCGGGCGTGCGCTTCTGCGGCGAATGCGGGGCGAGGCTCGAGTGAAGCATGGCCTCGTATAAACAGCCTTGCGTGCACTGCGGCTCCCTCGTCGAGCGGGACGCGCGCTTTTGTCCCTTCTGCGGGTCGAGGAGCCCGTTCGGGTACCTTTGTCCGGCGTGCCTCGCCCCCGTTTTGAAGGGGCAGGCGATGTGCGCCAAGTGCGGCCGGCCGCTGGTCGTGGCGTGCCCCTCCTGCAGGGGCGCAACGTTCGTTCAGGAAAAGTGCGAGCGTTGCGGTGCGTCCCTCATGGTCCGCTGCCGGAATCCCCGCTGCGGCGCGGAGCAGTTCTTTGAGAACGCGAAATGTACGGCCTGCGGGAAAAGGATTAAACAATAACAACAACGAGGTGACGCCTAATGCTCCAGTCGTTTACGCGCAACTATGAGGACAATTCCACCGAAGCGGGATTCCAGTTCACCTTCTACTGCGATCTGTGCGAGGACGGATTCAAAAGCAGCTTTATTGAATCTGAAACCTATAAGAAGGGCAAAGGACTGCGGGGACTCGCGCAGGGCGTGGGCGTGCTGGGCAGCCTGCTGGGCGGAAGGATCGGCAATATCGGCTATTCGCTCGAGCACGGCGGCAACGTGCTTTCCGAGCGCTTCGAGGGCATGAGTCCCGAATGGCAAAAGGAGCATGAAAACGCTTTCGAGCGGGCGAAGAACGAAGCTCAGCAGCATTTTCACCGCTGCCACGGTTGCCGCAAATGGGTCTGCGACGCATGTTACAACGAGGACGAGGGCCTGTGCACCGAGTGCGCGCCGCGCCAGGAGATATACGTCGCTAAGGCGCGGGCGGAGGCCATGCGCCGCAACATCGACGAAACCGCCGAGACCGCCGTGGTCTGGCAGGGCAAGCTCGAGAGCAAAACGACGGTGTGCCCCACCTGCGGCAAACCCGCTGGGAACGGCAAGTTCTGCAACAGCTGCGGCGCGTCGCTCGCGCTCGCACCCTGTCCGCAATGCGGAACGAAAAACGCGCAGGGCGTGCGTTTTTGCAACAACTGCGGCGCGTCTATGAAGGCGCCCGCTTCAGGCAAATGCTCCTCCTGCGGTACGGAGAATCCGCCGGGCACAAAGTTCTGCGGCAACTGCGGAAACAAGCTCTGAGCCGAACAGCCGCGCCGCGTGGACGGATCCGGCCAACATCAGCCTAAAGGGATCCCAGGGAGGTATCTATGGCGCATCTGGATTGGCTCAGGCGCGCGTTCGCGCAGGCGAAGCGCCCCGCATCGGAAAGCAATCCTCCGGTCTCCCACGGGGAAGCCGCCCCGTTCGGCGGCAAACCCGGCATTGCTGAGGCGCAAAAGCGCGAGCGCGTCCTTAAGCTGACTCCGCGCGAAAAGGAGCTTTGCCTGCTGCTTTTGCAGGGCTATACCCTTAAAGAGTCGGCCGCAATGCTGGGCATCAAGTATTCCACCGTAAACACCCATATGAACGGGGTGTACAGGAAGCTCGGCGTCAATTCGCGGGCGGAGCTCATCATCAACTACCGCACCTCGGCCGGGGAAGGGCCCGGCATCAATACCGGAAACGGTCAATAAAAAGAAAATCAGACTTAAGGAGAGAACACATGAAAAAGATTTTGGCAATCCTTATCGTGCTCATGCTGCTCGTAAGCTTTGCGGGCTGCAAGAAGATCGGCGAGAAGATCGGCGAAAAGATCACCGAAAACATCCTTGAGAACGCCAGCGGCAGCGATATCGACATCGACGGCGACACTATGACCGTGCAGGGCACGGACGGCTCGTCCACGACCATCGGCGGGACGGAGTGGCCCGATTCCGACCTGGCCAAGAAGATTCCCGAGCTGAAGAAAGGCACCGTCTCCTACGTCATGGAGAGCACCGACTACCTTTATGTCACAGTCGATTCCGTCGAGGAGCAGGACGCCAAGGATTACATCGAAGAGGTGAAGGCGAGCTTCACCGTCGACCCGTACGAAATGACCTACGACGGCGGCTTCTCCTACACCGCCAAGGACGATTCCGGCCTGAACATCTCGGTTTCGTACACGGAAGGCACCGTCCTGATCATGGTTAGCCAGGAAGCTTCGTAATCATATCCATGCGTGCATAAGGGGGAAGCACGAAACAGGGCGGTTTCGCACCCGAAAGCCGGGTCCGGAACCGCCCTGTTGGTATGCGCGTACGTGCAGTTTTATCGATGCTCCACGCGGAAGCCGTTCTCAAGGGCGTACTGCTCCGCGGACGAGCCTGGGGAGCAGACCACCGTCACATCGCCCGCATTGCAGCCGATGCAGCCGGGGTCCATGCGCGCGAGGCTATCGGGCAGCTCGATGCGTTGTAGCTCGTATAGCGACGTGAACGCCGCGCCGTACACCGGACTCGCCCGGAGTTCCAGCACGCCCTCCGGCACGATGATGTGCGTCATATTGCCCCCGTCGAACGCGAGCGGGCACACGACGCGCACGCCTTCGGGGATCGCAACGCTCGCGTCCGCGCCGCGGTAGGTGATGAGCAATCCCGCGCCTACGATGACGAACGTATCCTGCCTTTCGTCGAGCCATGGAGTTTCATAGAAGGCGTAGCTGTCGATGAACGTTACGCTATCCGGTATGTTGACGGCGCTCAGGTTGACGCACCCGGAAAAAGCGGCGTACCCGATGCTCTCGAGCCCTTCCGGCAGCACGATCTCGCGCATCGTATGGTCGCTCAACGCGTTCATGGCGATAGACGTTACGCCCTCCGGCACGACGATCACATCCGACTCCAGCGAGCAGGCGCGCAGTTCCGAGTCCACGATCATGAAGCCGTTTTCCCAGAACAGCCCGTCGAGCGCGCAGGGCCAGGGGGAAGTCACATCGTTGGCGTCGCCTCTATAGATGTTGCGGTGGTTGGCGTCGTTGTAATAATCCCCGGTCGACAGCGTGAGCGGCCCGGAAAGGTTGGCGTACGCGATGCGCCAGGCGAGCAGATTGCCCTCAAGGCCGTAGAAAGAAACGCGGAAGACCTGTTCGTATAGCTCGAAATCGGGATCGTATCTGCCAAGAAGCTCGTAGCCTATATTCTCCAGTACAACGAATACGGTCTTTTTCTCCCCGCTTGCCACGGCCGCAAGCTTTTCCGGCGTTTCGATCAGCGCGCGGTATCCGTCGAGCGCTTCGTCCTCTGCCCGCGCGAGACGGAAGCCTTCAGGGAGCGCGGCGGCTTCCGCGCCCGCTTCATAATCCACATCCGGAAGTATCGCGTTCCCATACTGGTTGGTTACGATGAAAAACGGCCCGGTTACGTCATGTTGCGAAAGCAACCCTGCGTTGTTCGCGAGGTTCAGCTCTTCGGGGAACTCCCGGGCGCTGTCGTTGAACGAAGCATAGATCGCGTCCATGTCGAATACCGCCGCCTCCTCATCCGACAGAGCGCTGGGCTGAATCGGCGTGGACGTGAGGGTGGGGACGAGCTCCTTCGTCTGCTGCGGAATGCCGGTATCTGCGCCGCAGCCGGCACACGTCAGCGCGAGGAAAAGCGCCGAAAAAAACAAGCAACAACGCCTGATCCCAATAAGCATAGAGAACCTCCGTGTCGAGCGAATGCTACTTGGATTCTACCTAAAGAGGAACATTCTGTCAAACCGAAGCGATCTCCGGATTGAT
>DATMYG010000242.1:0-18027 GCA_035561055.1 Clostridia bacterium
TTCTGCGACGGCTGCGGAATAGTCCCCCGCGTATTCGACGACGTTCACGCCATTGGCGCGCAGCAGATCCTTTTTCCACTGCCGCGCATCCGCGCTCATGTGTACCGTCGCCCGGAAACCGAGCGCCGCGCTCATGATGCCGATGGAAAGGCCGAGGTTCCCGGTCGAGCCGACTTGCACGGCGTAGTTCGAAAAGAACGCGCGCGCCTCGTCCGAGCACAGGGTGGAATAATCTGCGCCCGGATGCAGCAGCCCGCCCGCGAGGGCGAGCGATTCCGCATGCTTGAGCACCTCGTAGATGCCTCCGCGCGCCTTGATGGAGCCCGCGATAGGTAATTCCGAATCGAGCTTGGCAAAAAGCCTGCCCTGAATAGCTCCGCCGAGCGCTTCCTTCATATGCGGAATCTCGCGCAGCGGGGATTCGATTAAACCGTCGGCCGCCTCCGTTTCGGGAAAGCGGCGGGCGATGAACGGCGCGAAGCGCTTAAGCCGCGCGCGCGCGTCCTCGACGTCCGCCCCGCCGATGTCGAGCGCGGCGAGGGCGCTTTGCGCATCCCGAAGTTTGGGGTTCATCCACGCGCATTCTTTGGCGGCGGCGAGGGTTTTGACGATGGGAAGATCACTTTGATACAAGGTTTTGCCTCCATTGCATGAACTTCCCTCATTGTACTCTCCCGTACTTGCTTGCGCAAGCGGGATGGGAGGATCATATCTGCCTCTGAAATGAAAGCGGGCCGATATGAAATCGGCCCCTGCGGAGTTGCTGTCATCCATTATCAGCCGTCGATATCCCCCAGCCAGCCGTCCGTTTCGGAAAGCTTCCGGATGAAGATGCGCCCGGCGTTTTGCTTGTCCTTGGCCTGGTGGTATTTGAAGGCCATGCGGTTCTCCCCCACGAGGCCGACAATCTCGATTTTTCCCGTGGGGTGGGAGAGGCAGTATTTGAAGCACTTGCCCTGCCCGCTCTGCATGGCCTTCGCGCCTTCCACGATGGAAAGGCCCTCGAGGAAGGGCACCTGGAAGTTCGAAAGCACCCCCGTGACCGGCCTGCACTGAAAAACGTAATACGGCACCACGCCGAAGGAGGTGAGCTTTCGAAGCAGCGCCGCAAGCACCTCCGCCTTGTCGTTGACGCCGCGCAGCAGCACCGTCTGGTTCTTGACGACCACGCCGCAGCGCAGCAGCGCGGATACGGCCGTGCGAGCCTGCGCCGTCAGCTCGTTGGGATGGTTGAACTGCGTCACAAGGTAAATCTGTTTCTTCTGCGTGTAGCGCTTGAAAAGGGAGATTAGCCCGTCGTCCTCAATAATTCGCATCGGAAACACCACCGGCATGCGCGAAGCGATGCGGATGAGGTCGATGTGGGGGATCTGCGAGAGCTCCTCGAGGTAATGTTCGAGCGTGGCCGTGGGCAGCATCAGCGTGTCCCCGCCTGAGAGGATGACGTTTGAAATTTCCTCATGCTCGCGCACGTATGCGATCATCTCGCCGAAGCGGGAGAGGATTTCCTCGTCGCTCAGCCCCACGAGCCGTTTTCTGAAGCAGTGGCGGCAGTACATGGCGCAGCGGTTCGTGGTCAGCACCAGCGCGCTTTCATCGTACTTGTGCTGCACGCCGGAGGCCACGGTGTTGTGCGCTTCCCCGCTCGTGTCGAAGTCGCCCTCCGGGTCGAACTCGGTCGCGGCGGGCACGCACATCCTGCGGATGGGATCGTCCGGGTCGCTGAAATCGATCAAAGAGAGGTAGTAGCGCGGGATTGACATCGGATAGTGCTCGAGAAGCTCCGCGAGGTCCTCCCGCTCCCCATCCGTAAGCCCCAACGCGGGCGCAAGCTTCGCAATGTCGGTGATGTTGTGCCTCATTTCTTCCTGCCAATACATATCGATATCCCCTTTCCGAGAGCATTAGAAAATTAATTATAGCAATACAGTGCAATAACGAAATATAGCTTCTTATGCACCTATTAGTTTATCATGATGAAATCGATTAAATCCAAGCGATACGTCTGTGATAATTTAAACGTTTTATGAACGTGAAGAAATGATCGGTTTCGATATGCGACGCCAGGTTTCGCGGCGCTTCGGGGAAGATTCGCGACATTGCGCGGACAAAAAAAGAAGCGCCGCTTGTGGCAACGCCTCTTTTTGCTCGATTAGTTGATGCCGTAACGCTTCTTGAAGCGATCGACGCGTCCGCCGGTATCCACCAGCTTCTGGCGGCCGGTGTAGAACGGGTGGCACTTGGAGCAGATTTCGACCTTGAGCTCGCCCTTGACCGAGCCGCTCTTGAAGGTCTCTCCGCAGGCGCAGCGCACGACGCACTCGCCGTAATTCGGATGGATATCCTTCTTCATGGTGGTTCTCCTTCTGGCTTTTGCTGGGCGCAGGACGGCATACCGACCTGCTGCTGCATCCGGGACAGACCCGAACAGCAAGCATTATACCTTGAATATGTACATAAAAGCAAGGACTTTTTTCAGTTCATGATCCGTTTTCCCGCGGAAAATCCTTCTTTTTCGTAAATCTTATTCCAAGAGCTCAGGCGCTGGATGAATTCTTCGTTCGTATCGGTGCGCTCGAGCATGGCGATGAGCTGCTCCGTGACGTCCGACGGGTTGCCGCTGGAGAGCGTGCGGCGGATCGTGTAGACGCCCTCGAGCTCTTCCTTGCTCAACAGTAGTTCCTCGCGGCGTGTGCCGGATTTGTAGATGTCGATGGCGGGGAAGATGCGCTTTTCGCTCATCTTTCGGTCGAGGTGGATTTCCATATTGCCCGTGCCCTTGAACTCCTCGTAGACGATGTCGTCCATGCGCGAGCCCGTTTCGATCAGCGCGGTCGCGATGATGGTGAGGCTGCCGCCGTTTTCGATGTTGCGCGCCGCGCCGAAGAAGCGCTTGGGTTTATGCAGCGCGCCGGGGTCCATGCCGCCCGAAAGGGTCTTGCCCGTGGCGGGGATAGTGAGGTTGTAGGCGCGCGCAAGGCGCGTGATGGAGTCCATCAGCACGACCACGTCGCGCCCCTGTTCCACAAGGCGCATGGCGCGCTCCTGCGCCATCTCGGCGACGCGGGTGTGGTGTTCGGGCAGCTCGTCGAAGGTGGAGTAGAGCACCTCGCCCTTGATGGAGCGCTGCATATCCGTGACCTCCTCGGGCCGCTCGTCGATAAGCAGTACGATCAGGTGTACGTCCGGATAGTTCGTGGAAATGCCGTGCGCGATGTTTTTCAAAAGCGTTGTCTTGCCGCTCTTGGGCTGGCTGACGATCATGCCGCGCTGCCCCTTGCCGATGGGCGAGATCAGGTCGATGAGACGGATGGCGAGGTTCTGGTCGCGGCCAAGGCCCTTCGACTCGAGCGTAAGCCTCTCGTTGGGGAAAATCGGCACCAGTTCTTCGAACGGGCGGCGCTGTTGCACCTTTTCGGGTTCCTCGCCGTTGATGGCGGTGATGTAAAGGAGCGCGAGGAAACGCTCCCCTTCCTTTGAGGGGCGCGTCTTGCCCGTGACCATGTCGCCGGTCTTGAGGCCGAAGCGGCGGATCTGGGCGATGGATACGTATACATCCCGGTTGCCGGGCAGGTAATTGTCGCTCCTGAGGAAGCCGTATCCATCCGGCAGCACCTCGAGCACGCCTTCGCAGTCCCCGCAGGCGCCGCCCTCTAGCATTTCGGGCACGGCGGGGTTGGAAGTGCCGTATTCCTTATTATAATAGCCCTCGGGTTTCTGTTGGCGGAAATCCTCTTGCATCTCCATCGGGGGATAACCGGGGGCGAAGCCGCCGTAGTTGTCCTGACGGTAAGGCTGCTGGTAATTGTCCTGACGGTAAGGCTGCTGATAATTATCCTGCCGGTAGCCGCCCTCGCGCTGGTTGTAGCCCTGGTTGTAGCCGCGCGGGGCCTGCGACGCACCATAACCTCCCTGGTAGTCCTGCCTTTGGCGGGGGACGTAGCCCTGGCTCTGGTTCTGGTTGTTGTAGCGGCGCGTGTAGCCGCCTTGGTAGTCCTGGCGGGGCTGCTGCGGCGGGCGGTAGGCCTGCTGGTAGCGCGGGCGCTGCTCGTACCCATCCTCGCGCGGCGCTTCCCGCGGCTCGCTCTGCACGGGAGGACGTTCCGTACCCGCGTCGGCGGTGGAAGGGGCCGCGCCCGGCGCCTGCGCCTCGTTGGCGGCCGGTTCGGGGGCACGTGCGCTTTCGCCTTCCGCTTCGTCGGGGAGGGAGTCAGGCACCACGCCGCCGTTCATGATGATAGCCACAAGCTCGTTCTTGCGGTACTTGGTGAGGGATTTCACCCCCTGCAGTTTCGCGATCTCACGCAGATCGCCAAGGCTTTTTTCCAAAAGCTGTTCTCGTGTCACACTATTGCTCCTTTCAAGAACGCACAAAAAATGATTGCATAGAAATAAATCACTGCACAGATCACGCTTATTTATCAGTATTATGCCCTAATTCTGGAAAATAAAACATAGAATCGAAGGGGAAGCGCAGGCGCGCCCTGTCACACTGATCGTAGATATCTTCCCATAACCCCGCTTTATTGTCAAGCGGCTAAAGCATCATTTAACAGTGAATTAACGCATATATTTCTTTGAATACACGATTGACCGACGGGAGGCACACATGGACCGCAGCACATTGGATTCCGGCGTCGCGCGCATCCGCACGCACGGCGTGCACATCGACGGGAGGGAGCTCATTACCGTCACCGCCGTCAAGGATGTGGAGAGCTTCAACGACGGGGAGGTCCAGCTCGTAACGGACGCGGGCGACCTTCGCATTGAGGGCAACGGGTTGCACATCACAAGGCTTAGCCTGGACGACGGGCAGGTGGTGATCGAGGGCGAGGTCCTCGCGCTCGAGTATTCGGACACCGCCGAGCAGCGCGGCTCCCTCTTTTCCAGGATGTTCCGATGACGGCAGGCCACGTCGCCGGGGAGCTCAGGGTGCTCGCCGGCTCCTTTGTGGCGGGACTCGCGGCGGGCGCGCTCTATGACGCGTTCCGCCTTCTGCGCCTGCCCTTTTCCAAGACGCGCCTTCGGGAGGCGATATTTGACCTCGCCTATTACGCGGCGGCCGGCGCGCTCTTCGCGCTGGCGCTCTACGAGCTCAACGGCGGCTCTCCGCGCCTCTACGCGCTGGCGGGCTTCGCCTTGGGCGCGTTCGCCTACATGAAAACGACGGGGGATGTCGTCGCCGCCGCTGCGGACGGCCTCGCCAGAAAGCTTGCCGAAAACAGGGCGAAGAGGCAAAAGCAGGAAAAATAGCTCTTGAAAACCCGCTCGTTTTGGGGTATATATATGTATAAGTCGAGTTATCCTCTCCCGTATCTCAGCGGAGGCAGTATGGCGCATAAACGCAGGTTCAGGACAACCCCGCGCTTCGTCGCACTGGTTATGCTGGTGTGCTTGGTTTTTGCGTGCGTCGTGTTCGTCGCCCAGCAGCAGAAGCTGGGCGAGGTGCGCGCCCAAAAGGCCGAGCTTGACGAGCGTTACGCCGCCCTCCAGGCGGAGGAACAGCGCCTCGAATACATGATCGAGTATGCAAAGAGCGACGAGTACCGCATCCAGTACGCCCGTGAGAAGCTCGGGCTGGTGCTGCCGGGGGATATTAAGTTCGATATTGATAAGTAAGGAACAATCAGGTCTAGATCGGACGGCCTTCGCTTTAAGCGGAGGCCGTTTTATCATCCGCCCGGGCGTTTAAAATACCTTCCTCCGTTGACAATCCGCGCGCTTGCTCATATGATAGTGCCCAGCGAATGAAAGAGCGGGGAAGCATGAACGAAACAGGCGCAAAATCCGTCGTCCGGGGCAAAGTCAAGCGCATGGCGCTCACGGCGCTGTGCGCCGCGCTCATCGCGGTGGGCGCGTTTATCCGCGTGCCGGTGCCGGGCATCCCCTTCACGCTGCAGACGTTCTTTGTGACGCTCGCGGGGCTGACGCTTGGCGCAAACCTCGGCGCGTGCAGCGCGCTTTTGTACCTCGCCGTGGGACTCGTCGGGTTTCCCGTATTCGCGGGCGGCGGCGGACCGGGCTATGTGCTGCAGCCGAGCTTCGGCTATCTTGTCGGGTTCGTGCTGGGCGCGTATCTTACGGGCAAAATCGCGCACGCCGTACCCGAGCCTTCTTTCGGCCGTTCCTTCGCGGCCGCGTTCGCGGGCCTCGGCGTGGTGTACGCCTGCGGTATGGCGTATTTCGCGGCGCTCAAGGCGCTGTACTTCGCGGAGCCCGTCGTGTTCACAAATATTTTGATTTACTGTTTTTTGATCTTTCTGCCGGGCGACGCGGCGCTGAGCGCCGTCGCGGTGCTCAGCGCCAGGCGGCTCAGGCCGGTGGTGGAGCGGGGGTGAAGCTCCGCCGCCGACGTTTTCCCCGCGCCGCAGGGACGGCGCATCAAACGCGCGAGGTATTTGAAATATGAAACAGGCCCGCCCATTCCCGGCGATCATTGTAACCCCCAAGGGGGAACGCTGGATACGTAGCCCGCACCCGTGGGTGTACGCGACGGACGTCGCACGCCTGCCGGAGGGGCTTGAGAACGGCACGCTCGCGGACGTGCTCTCGGAAAAAGGAACCTATCTCGGCACGGGGCTTTTCAGCCGGAAGAGCAAAATCGCCGTGCGCATCCTCTCTTCCAATGCCAACGACCGCTACGACGAGGCTTTCTTCGCGCGGCGGATCAAATACGCCCTCGATTACCGCCAGACCGTCATGGGGGGCGACCTTTCCTGCTGCCGGCTCGTTTTCGGCGAGGCGGACGGCCTTCCCGGGCTGACCGTGGACCGGTACGGCGATGTCCTCGTTTCGCAGGTATTGAGCTACGGAATGGAGCAAATTAAGCCCATGCTCTATCATCTGCTCGCAGCTGAGCTGACCGTGCGCGGCGCGGTGGTCTCGGGCGTCTACGAGCGCAACGACGTCGCACTGCGCGAGCTCGAGGGTTTGTCGCAGGGCAAGGGTTGGTATGAGGGCATGCCCCACGCGGATGCGACCGTCGCGCGCATTTGCGAAAATGGCGTAACGTACGATGTGGATTTTGAAAACGGGCAAAAGACGGGCTTTTTCCTCGACCAGAAATTCAATCGCCTGGCCGTCGCGCGCATCGCGAAGGGGAGGAATGTGCTCGACTGCTTCACGCACACGGGCAGTTTCGCGCTCAACGCTGCCCTCGGCGGCGCGGCGCGCGTGACGGCGGTGGACGTTTCCGAAACCGCTCTCGAAACGGCCCGCGCCAACGCGCGGCTCAACGGCATGCAGGATACACTCGATTTCGTCCGCGCGGACGTGTTCGACCTGCTCGCATCGCTGTGTGAGGCGAAGAGGAATCCGTACGACCTCATCGTGCTCGACCCGCCCGCGTTTACCAAGAGTAGGTCGACCGTTTCCGGCGCGGAGCGCGGGTACCGCGAAATTAACGCGCGCGCAATGACGCTTCTGCCCCGCGGCGGGTATCTGGCTACGTGCTCCTGCTCGCATTTCATGGGGAGCGAGCTTTTCGAGGAGATGCTGCGCAAGGCCGCACGGGACGCGGGCGTGCAACTGCGCCAGGTGGAGGCGCGCCAGCAGGCGCCGGATCATCCCATCCTCTGGAACGTGCCTGAAACGGACTATTTGAAATTCTATATTTTTCAGGTGATATAAGCGGCGGTGTCGGCTTTTATGCGCTTTGGGCATTGTAGCGGGCGTTTCGTATCTTGAATGCAGGGTAATTGATGGTTATCCTGCATTTTTGTCGCGATCCTTCCATTTTGCTGTAATTTTACAAAATGTGACGAGTTTCTGATAAATACAGCCGTATGCATTCCGTGTTATCCACGTTATCCACATGGTTATCCACAATTACGGGCTTTTCTGAACATCCTTATGTGAATAAAACATGAACCCCGCGGGCGCGGGGTTCATGCGGAAACGCATAAAAAGGGAGTGCGTGTATAAACTGTAAATATTTGTAAGTTTTCGTGCGCTTTCGTGTTTACAATACGATGCAGCGGTTACTGCAAACATGTTATGCGGCAACCTCAGACGGCGTTCTCAATCTCCTCCCGGCGGGAGCGCTCGCGCGCGTCCTCCATGATGAGCTTGTCGGCGACGAGCGCGATGAACTCGCCGTTGGTGGGCTTATCGTTCTTGGAGTATATGTTATAGCCGAAGAGCTGGTTGATGTTCTCGATCTTGCCGCGCGTCCAGGCGACTTCGATAGAGTGGCGGATAGCGCGCTCGACCTTGGAGGCGGAGGTGGAGAAGCGCTTGGCGATGCCGGGGTACAGTTCCTTCGTGATGCGGTTGATCAGTTCCGGCTGGAAGTAGACCATGCGGATGGCCTCGCGCAGGTAATGGTAGCCCTTGATGTGCGCGGGAATGCCGATGACGAGGAAGACCGAGGTGATCTTCTCGTCCAGCGAGCGGGGCTGCGCCGCGCTCATGCAGTATTGCGAGCGGCTGACGTAGGAGTTGTCCATCATGTCGAGCATGCGCTTGAACACCGCCTCGGGGTCGGCCGGCTTGACCATGAAATACTTCGCGCCAAGCGTGCAGGCTTGACGGACCATGTCTTCCTGGCGCATGGCGCTGACCACCATTACGGCGGGGGGATTTTCCACAAGGCCCGCGCTGATGCGCTCGAGCAGTTCGAAGCCGTCGGCGCGGGGCATGATGAGCTCGGTGATCAGCACGTCGTAACTACCGTTGTGCAACGCCTCGAGCGCCGCCTGTCCGTCGATCGCCGTGTCGAATTGGGCAACCTGTTCCTGCGCGGCAAAATAGTCCCGCATTGCATTTTGGAACTGCGTGTTGCCATCCGCCATAAGAACCCTGTATTTTGTCATTTGTGCCCTCCTCTTCCCCAATATATGGGGTTTTTTGTCATCACCATAAGGATAACACCGCGTTTTCCGCAGCGGTAGGGAAGGAAATTAGCTTCTTTTGGCGCAATTTGGGCGCGTTTGCGCGATTATTGTTAACTCGTGCAGATCTGTCCAAATTTCGTCGTTGACAAAACCTGCCGCAAGGCACTAAAATATCCGTCGAACGCGGGGAAACGCGGCGCAGGGGCGCCGTTTTTGCGAAAGATTGGGGTGGCGCGCCGCTTTGACCCTTATTTCGGGCAAAGGTTGCGCGCATTTGTTCGAGCGCTTGCGCGGCTTCTTCATGCGAAGGGGCGCGCAGGCCGTCGGAATGCGCATGAGGAGGTAAGATATGGAATACGCATTTGAAAAAGCAACCATGGCGGACGTGGACGCCGTGATGGGGAACATCAGGGCCGCGCGGGGCAACGGCTCCGCCGACTGGGATGAGGACTATCCCACGTCCGAGCACATTGCAGAGGACATCGCGAACGGAGCGCTGTACGTGCTGCGCGCGCCGGATCATACCATCGTCGCGAGCATCGCCGCGTATGACGACGATCGGGAGTTCGAGGAGTCGAGCGCGTCCGCCGGATGGACGATGGCCGCGCATTCCTGCTCGCTCTTTCGCCTGTGCGTGAAGGCCGACCTCCAGAACCGGGGCCTCGGGTTTCTCATCGTGAGCAGGATCATCGACGAGGCCCGCGCGCGCGGCTGCGAGGTTGTGCGCTTGCTTGCGAGCACGGACAACGCCGCGCCCAATCGGTTGTACGAGAAGCTTAACTTTCGTCTTTTACGCTCCGTTTACCTGTACGACTGGCGGTTCAACGCGTACGAGAAGCAATTGACAATTGAAAATTGACAATCTAATTATTTCGAGGGGCCGTATTCTTATCGGCCCTTCGTTTTTTACCTTGGCTTTAGCGGGCGGATGATATCCGCCCCTACTGAAAACGGCCTGCGCCGTTTAAGCGAAAGCCGTAAATTTATAAGAAATTGTCAAATTGTCAATATCAATTACTCAACGTCCTGCGCCAGCGGCGACGTGTCAAGCCTGTCGTAGCGCGAAAGGAAAGCGTAGAGCACCCTCGCCATCAACTCCAGCCCGCCCTCGGAATCGCTTTCGATGTTGAGCGGCATCAGCGGCTCGTGCAGCGACATGCGCAGCAAAAACCATCCGTCCCCGTGCGAAGCGTCCGCGTCCGCGCGAAGGCCTTCGAAGTTGTCGGGCGCGACGGAGAAGCCCTTCACGCTCGCGACGTATTCCGCGAGGTCGTCGAGGATCTTTTTGCCGTATTGCGCGAAATCGTCCCCGACGAGCGCCATGCGATACTCCCGGCTCTCGCAAGGCTCGGCGAGGCCGTCGATCAGGTGGGAGAGCGCGTGTCCCCCGCGCTTTGCGCGGGCGAGTTCGATGACGAGTTTCACCATCAGGTACGCGCCGTCGTCGAGGAAGTAGTTCTCCCTGAGCGCGCCGTGGCCGGAGGTTTCCATGGCGACCTCGGCGTCCTGTCCCGCGGCGTTCAGGCGGATCGCTTCGTCGATGACGTTCTTGTAGCCGCGCTTGAAGCGGCGGTGGATTCCGCCCCGGAAACGGATGAAGCGCGCGAGTCCCGTCGAGGTGATCGAATCCGTCACGATGGTCGTGCCGGGATGGTCGCGCAGGGCGATGGCCGCGATCATGGCGATGAGGCGGTTGCGGTTGAGCTCGCGCCCGTCCGGAAGAACCGCGCCCGCGCGGTCCACGTCCGTATCGAAGATGATGCCGAGATCCGCCCCCGTTTCGAGAACAGCGCCCGTGATGAAGGCCATCGCGCGCTCGTCCTCGGGGTTGGGCGCGTGATTGGGGAAGCGCCCGTCCGGCTTGAGGAAGAGGCTCCGGCGCGTGTCTGCGCCGAGGGGTTCAAGCACCTCGGCGGCGAAGAAGCCGCCCGCCCCGTTGCCCGCGTCCACGACGATGCGAAGCCCCTCGAGCGGCAGCTTGCCAAGCTTCGCGCCGTCTATGATCTTGTGGCGAAGGATGCGCGCGTATTCGCCCATGAAATCCGCCTCATAGACCGCAGCCGCGCGCCCGATCGGGTACTCGCCGCTTTGCGCGCGAGAGAGCAGGGCGGAAATGTCCTTTTTATCGAGTCCGCCCTCGCGAGTGAAAAATTTGAAGCCGTTTTTTTCGAAGGGCAGGTGGCTTGCCGTGATCATGACCGTGCCGTCGTAGAGATACCCTTCGCTTACCGTCGCCATGAACATCGCGGGCGTCGTCGCGAGACCGAGGTCCGCCACCCGCGCGCCTACGCCGGAAAGGCCCGTGGAGAGGCTTTCAAGGAGCGCTTCCCCGGAGAGGCGCGAATCCCGCCCCACGGCCACCCGCAGTTCCTCTGCGGGCTTGCCGAGCCGGGCTGAGAGCCAGGCGGCGAACGCGCCGCCGATCGCGCGGGCGGCTTCGTCCGTGAGGTCCGCGGCCTTGCCGCCCTCGAGCGGGATCGCCGTGCCGCGTATGTCGCTTCCATTTTGAAGTTTTAGCAAATCAGCCATACAAAACGCCTCCCGCATAATAATAAACCGATTTACTGTAAATCGGCAGATCGTCTATCTGCAGCAGTAGTTGCAGTACATGCACAGGAGCCACGAGATCAAAAAGCTGCCGCACAAACGGTTGGCGTTCAAAAACGGCGCGGAGAAATTGCGCCCGTAGCTCTGGTATTCCTGGCCGGGATTCTTAAGCTGCTCCAGAAGCTCCCTGTAGGTTTCGTTGCCGGGTTCCATGTCCGCGGCGCGCTGCGCGTGTTGGATGGCGACGATCGTATTGCCGATTCCGCTGTTGGCGACAGCGCTGTAATAGTACCACAGCGCGTCCCTCTCGCGGATGCCGGCGAGCACGTTGAGCGCTTCCTGGTAGCGGCCGAAGGTAATGTAGGTGTGCGCGGCGTTCATGCGCGGATCCGTGCTTTGCCCCTCGCGGCCGCCGTCCCAGGCGTTGCGGTAGCCGCCGCTCGCGCCGTAGCCGCCGTAGCTCCCGCCGTAGTTCGCGTAGCCTCCGCCGGAGGAGCCCGCGCCGCCGCCGTTGATGATCTGGTCGTAGGCCGCGTTGATCTCCTTCATGCGCTGCTCGGCGACCTTGTTCCCCGGATTCGCGTCGGGATGGTAGCGCTTGGCGAGGCGGCGGTAGGCCTGCTTGACCTCGTCGTCCGTGGCGGTGGTAGGCACGCCCAGCACCTTATACGGGTCGATGATCGGCATCCGGACGCCTCCTTTCCCGCGCGCGTTTCCATTCAAAGCGCGTCCATATGCCGGAGTATATCACATTTCGAAGAAGCGCGATATCCTCCACCAGCGGCAGTTTTTCTAAAGCCGCCGCGCAGTCCCGCATGAGAACGAGCAGGATCGCCCGGCAGCGCTCGTCGAAATCGGGCGCGCCGTAGTCCGCGGCGAAGGGATTGTAATTCCCGCGCCGGATATCTTTTTTACAGTCTTCCCACGCGTCCATCATGTAGATGAATTTCCCCAGCGCCATCCCGAGTGCGCCAAGGCTTTCCGCCCACCTGTCCTCGCGCGGGGCGAAGACGGCCGCCGTGATGCCGCCGAAGGCGGCAGCGGCTTCATCCGCCGGGGCGTCCCCCGCGCGCTCGAGCTCCTGCAGCCGCGAAAGGCCCGCGGCAACGGCCGCGCATTGTCTGGGATAGGCAGGGGCGAGCGCGTCGAAACGCCGCCGGAACAGCGAGGCCGCCGCGAGGGAAACGGGCCTGTGCTCGTCGCGCCAGTCGTCGAGGCACTTGTGGTAGAAAAGAGCGACGGTCATGTCCGCCGCGTAATCGGTGAACGCGCTCGCCTCGTGCTTTCTGCAGCGCAGCGGGTGCATGGCGCAGCGCGCGTCTATGGCGCGCCGCTCCGGCTCGTACAGCGAGTCGAGTAGCAGCGTTAAAAAAGCGAAATCGTAGTTGAGCGCGAGGCGGGCTGGCGCGCCGTGCCGGGCTTTGAGCGCGTCGCACAGGCCGCAGTAAGCGGCCCTGTAGCGCGCCTCCTGCTCGGGGCTCAGGGCTTGCCTGTTCGCCGTGACGTAACCGAACATATCAGCTCCTTCGGATGAAGGATGCGCCGCATTTGGGGCAGGTGACGCGTATTTTGCCCTTGCCGCGCGGCGTGCGCACGCGCTGCTTGCAGCTTGGGCATCTGAAGAAGCGGTGGGTTTTGAGCTGCTTGACGTGTGCGAACTCGCGCCGGAAGAACCCGAGGAAACGGTCGCGCAGGTTCAGATACCAGACGTTTTCCCGGTAGCGCTTCGTAATGTTTTTTGAGAGCATGCGCCAGTAGCATACGGCGATGAGCGCCAGCGCGAAATACCACAGGATGGAACCCGCGGCCTTAGCCCCGGCGGACTGCAGGATGATCGCGGCGACGAGCACGACGATGGAGGTGACCGAACAGGCGCGCGAAAGCGAATCGGGCCCGTTACGTCCCTGCATGAACCGCGCGATGCGCTCCTTGAATCCCATACGACCGCCTTTCGGGAAGCGCCCGCTCCCCGCATGTTATGGCGCAATACCGGGATTTTCCCGGCGCGCCCGCTTATTGGCATCTATAATTTACGGCTTTCGCGCGGTCAATGCAAGAGCGCAGATGTGACAAGAATTCAAACAAACCCGCGCGGGGAGGGACCGCGCCAAAAATAAAAAGGCTCCTTCACCGGGAGCCTTGCTCATAAAAGGTTATTCGGCCTGGTCGCAGCAGGAAGCTTTCGCCTTGCGCGGGGATAGGAGGTCCGGCGCCTGCGCAAGGAGGATGGCCGCGAACATGACGACGCAGCCGACGAGCTCGCGCGGCGTGAGGCCCTGGCCCAATAGGAGCCACCCGGCGAGCGCCGCGAATACGGATTCAAGGCTCATGATGAGCGACGCCATCGCGGGGGAGGTGTTCCTCTGGGCGAGCATCTGCAGCGTGTAGCCGACGCCGGAGCTCATCACGCCCGAGTAGAGGATGGGCAGCCATGCGAAGAGCAGGACCGTCGGCGCGGTGAAGCCCTCTGCGAACAGCGCGACGGTCAGCGAGAGCGCGCCGCACACGAAAAACTGGATGCAGCTCATCTTCACACAATCCACCTTGGGCGAGAAATAGTCGATCACGAGGATGTGCAGAGAATAGCAGAACGCGCAGCCGACCACGAGCAGGTCGCGCGTTTCGATTGTAAGCCCTTCCTTGATGCAAAGAAGATACATGCCCACAAGCGCGAGCAGGACGCTGATCCAAAGCGTGAAATGCGCGCGCTTTTTGAGGAATATGCCCGCCAGCGGTACGATGATGATATAGAGCGCGGTTAGAAACCCCGCCTTACCCACGTTGATGTCGTATTCGATGCCCAATTGCTGCAGCGCGGAGGCGACGGTGAGCACTACGCCGCAGACGACGCCGCCGACGACGAGCGCCCTCCTGCCCCCGGGGGACGCTTCAGGCGGCGCCTCGCCGCGCTTTTTGCGCATGCGGGACATAAAAAAAACCACGGGCAGCAGCGCGAATCCGGCGATGAAGGCGCGCGCCGCGTTGAAGGTGAATGTGCCCAGATTGTCCATCGCGATGGACTGCGCGACGAACGCGGAACCCCAGATGATGGCCGTGAGCAGCAGCAGCAGGTTGCTTTGAAGCTTCTTGTTTTTCGTCATATTTCTCATTTTAGCATAAACCCGTTTTGTTTTCATCTTTTTATTGCTGTGAAAATGATGTATAATCCAATGAGTATATGTGAGGTTCTGTCTATGATCAAAATTGAAACGCAAATCATGACCCAAAACGACTGCTTCAAGGATGGCCGCACCATGACGCCGCGCGGCATTACCATCCACAGCACGGCGGAACCCGGCAAAAGTGCCCGGGTGTGGTACGACTTATGGAATAAGCCCGCAAGCGAGCAGAACGGGCGCGAGGTGTGCGTGCACGCCTTCATGGACGACGAGGTCGTCATGCAGTACCTGCCGTGGAACCACAGGGCCTGGCATGCGGGCGGCCGCGACAACGACGACCATATCGGCATCGAGATCTGCGAGCCCGCGGGCATCAGGTACTGCGGGGACTTCGATCTTTACGGGTATGACGCCGCGCGCTTTCAGCCCTATTTTGACAGGGTCTACGCCGACGCGGTGGCGCTGTGCGTCCATCTCATTCATGAATTTCCAACCATCCGCGTCGAGGAGATCATCAGCCACGACGAGGGCTGGCGGCGCGGCACGGCGAGCGCGCACCACGACCCGGAGCACTGGTGGCACCACCACGACAGGGATATGAACGATTTTCGCGCGTCCGTTCGGCGCGCTTTGGCGGAGGATCAATAACCAAATGGCAAACAAGAGATTCGTCGACCTCCACTGCGACACCGTCGTATGCGAGGTTATGAAAAGCCGCGGCGTCAGGCGGCTGCGCTCCAATCCCGAAGGCCACCTAGACCTCGTGCGGCTCGGGGAAGCCGGTTCGCTCGTGCAGGCGTTCGCCCTGTTCATTTCCAAAGACCCGGCGGGGAGCGGCTATACGGATGAAAACATCGGCCCCTGGGAGTTCTTCAACCGGGCGGCGGACTGGTACGACCGCGAGCTTGCGGACAACGCGGACCTGCTCGCGCCCGTATTACAATACGGGGATATCGCAGGGATTGCGGCCGCGGGCAAAATCGGCGCGCTGCTGACCGTGGAGGACGGCGTGCCCATGGAGGGCAGCCTCGCGCGGCTTGATGACATGCACCGCCGGGGCGTGCGGCTTATCACCCTTACCTGGAACTACGAAAACAGCCTCGCCTTCCCCAATGCGGTCGCGCCGGAGAAGGGGCTCAAGCCCTTCGGCTTCGCGGCGCTCGAGCGGATGAACGAGCTGGGTGTCGTGCCGGATGTGTCGCACCTGTCGGACGCGGGATTCTGGGATGTGGCGAAGCATACGAAAAAACCCTTCGTCGCCTCGCATTCGAACGCGCGTGCTCTGTGCCCGGTGATGCGCAACCTCACGGATGAAATGCTGCGCGCGCTCGCAGAAAAAGGCGGCGTGGCGGGGCTTAACTTCGCCTCGGATTTCCTCGTCGCGAACACGCATCAATCCTATATTAAGGACATTGTGCGCCACGCGCGCCATATCGCCCATGTGGCGGGGGTGGAGACCCTCGCCCTGGGCAGCGACTTCGACGGCATCGACTGCGCGCTCGAGTTCAGGGACTGCACGGGCCTGCCGCTGATCGAGGAGGCGCTCAATGCCGCCTTCCCGGCGCGCGAGGTGGATTTGATCACTAACGGCAACGCCCTTAGAGTGCTGCGCGAGAGCATCGGGTAAAGTTCGAACGGTTTATCATAAATAGATCATGGAGGATGAAGGAGAGAACGCTATGGATGTATTCGAGGCGCTGTCCGCCATGACCACGACGCCGGGCGTCACGGGCAACGAGTCCCGCGTGTCCGAGGTGGTCAGGGGATATTTCAAGGCCTATACGGACGATGTGTTCGTCGACGCCGTGGGCAATACCTGCGCGCGCATCGGCGAGGGCGGTCCGACCCTGCTCGTCATGGCGCACATGGACGAGGTGGGCATGATGGTCACCTACATCGAGGAGAACGGCATGCTTCGCGTGCGCTCCGTCGCGGGCGTGGATCCGCGGGTGCTGCCCGGCAGCGAGGTGGTTGTGCACGGCAAGCGCGAGATTCTCGCCGTCATCGGGGCGACGCCCCCGCACCTCCAGCAGGCTGGGGACGATAAAAAAGCCTATACGGCGGATGATCTCGTGTGCGACACGGGGCTTAGCGCCGAACAGGTCAGGGCGCTCGTCGATATTGGGGACAACGTCACCTTCCGCCTCGTGCCGCCCATGAAGCTCAAAAACAACGTCGTCGCGGGCAAGACCTTCGACGACCGCGCGTGCGTAGCCGTCATGCTCGAGGCGATGGATATTTTAAAATCCCGCAAGCTCGGTTGCCGCGTGGTCTTCTGCGGCTCCGTGCAGGAGGAAAGCGGCGGCCTCGGCGCCTCCGCGGGCGGATACAACGTCGGGCCCGACCTCGCCATCGCCATTGACGTGTGCCACGCGCCCACGCCCGGAACGAAGCCCTTCGATACCGTGGATATGGATAAGGTCTCCGTCACCCTGGGCGCGAACATCCACCCCAAGGTGTTCGACATGATCAAAGCTTCCGCGGACGATCAGAACATCCCGTGGGAAACGGACGTGGCCGTCGGCGCGACGGGCACGGACGCGTGGAGCCTGCAGCCTCTCTTGGGCGGCATCCCGTGCGGGCTTATTTCGCTGCCGCTTCGGTATATGCATACGAGCGTGGAGGTCATTTCCCTCGACACGCTCAGGAACTGCGCGAAGGTCATCGCGGGCGTCGCGGCGAATCTCGGCGCGGATTGGGAGGAAAAGCTATGCTTGGACGACTAGAGGAACTCACCAACATTTACGGCGTCTCCGGCGACGAGGGGCGCGTGCGCAAATACCTCAAGGGCAAGCTCGATGAAATGGGACTCGCGCATCAAACGGACACGATGGGCAACCTCATCGTCCATAAAGAGGGCAAAGGCCGCCGCGTGATGGTCTGCGCCCATATGGACGAGGTAGGCATGATCGTGCGCGGCATCCTCGATAACGGCCTCATCGCTTACGAGGAGTCCGGTCTCGACGCGCGCGTGGTGATTTCCAAGCGTGTCGTCATAGGGCGCGACGACGTCTCCGGCGTCATCGGCGCGAAGGCGATCCACCTGCAGAGCAGGGACGAGTTCAAGCGCGCGCTGCCGCACAGCGAATTGTACGTCGACATCGGCGCGAAGGATAAGCAGGACGCGCAGAAATATGTGAAGCTGGGCGATCGCATCTGCTTCACGACGAAGTTCGAGCGGTTGGGCGACGCCGCCGTCAAGGCGAAGGCGCTCGATGACCGCGTGGGCTGCGCGATCCTATTGGAGCTACTCAAGAACGACTATGCGTGCGACTTGTGGGCCGTGTTCACCGTGCAGGAGGAAGTTGGCCTGCGCGGCGCGAAGGCGGCGGTCTGGACCGCCGCGCCGGACGTGGCGCTCGTGCTCGAGGGCACGACCGCCAACGACATGCCCAAAGCGAGGGACCATGAGTACGTGACACGCATGGGTAACGGCCCCGCCATCACCTTTATGGACGGTGGCACCGTGGCGCGGCCCAGGATGTTTAATGCGCTGCAGCAGACTGCCAAAGAGGCGGGCATCCCCT
>DATMYG010000243.1:0-7647 GCA_035561055.1 Clostridia bacterium
ACGAGGTCGTAATCCCTGTGCATAATGTGCTCCTGCGGTACTTTTTTGTTATTATAGCACGTTGTAGCCTGTTTCATCGACATGTTTTTTCCATCTCTCGCCGCTTGCTTTTGGCAAAAAATTGGGTATCATATAGTTGAACTGTATGGGGGTGGTAGAAATGAGCGAATTTTCTAGGCTGCTGAAGCGGCAGACGATCATCGCCGCGCTGTGCTACCTTGCGCTAGGGCTGCTGTTCGTGTGCGTGCCGGAGATCACCGAGAGGGCGATTGCTCTGCTGGTCGCCGTCGCGCTGCTTCTGTTCGGCATATTCAAGGTCATCGTATACCTCGCGAGGCGAAGTGCGAACGAGCCGGATTCCTCCTCCCTGCCCACGGGCACGATATTGGCGCTTTCCGGGCTCGTGTTCCTTATCAAGCCCGAATTCCTCGTTTCCATCGTGTATGCCATACTGGGCATATCCCTCATCGTCAACGGCGCGCTGAAGCTGCAGGTCTGCGTTGAACTCAGGCGGGAGGAAAGCCCGTACTGGGGTTCCGTCGCGCTCGCCTGCGCCGCGTCCATCATATTGGGCGCGATCGCGGTGTTCGCGCCGTTTGCGACGGCCAAGACCGTTATCATACTCGTGGGGATCAGCATGATCTGCTGCGCCGTGTTCGACGCAGTCAGCGCGATCTTCTTCATAAAAGCAAACGACTGATTGAATCATAAATCTTTAATGGAAAAAGGGATTCCGTAAGCGGAATCCCTTTATTTAGTAGCAATTCACCGTTAGTTGTTAGCTATTCGTTACGAATCGATTTCATCGACTCGCACCGGCCTGTGCTCCGCGAGGGACTTCTTGCACGCGAGGCCGAGCTTGATGGACAGGAGCCCGTCCTCGACGCCGACGGCGACCGGGATGTCGTTCCTGATGCTCTCGATGAACATGCGCACCTCGGCCTGATAGGAGCCCATATAGCGCTGCAGGAAGAACCAGAGCGGCTTCTCGGAGACGACGCCGTCCACGGTGGAGAGCACCGCGGTGGAGGCCGTGTCGTTTCCGCTTGCGACGCAGCCCTTGGAGCCGAACACCTCGGCGCGCTGGTCATAGCCGTAGACGGCCTTTCTCGAATTATCGATGAGCGCGAGCGCGCCGTTCGACATGCGCGCGGAAACCGTCGCGGTGTCCACGTCGCCCGCTTCGCCTATGGCGGGGTCGATGAGCACGGCGCCGTCCGCGTACACCTCCTCGACCTCGAGGCCGGAGAGGTAGCGCAGCATGTCGAGATCGTGGATCATCATGTCGAGGAAGATGCCGCCGGAGCCCTTCACATAGCCCGCGGGCGGCGCTTCGGGATCGCGGGAACTGACGCGGATGAACTGCACCTCGCCGACCTTGCCCGCCCGGACGGCTTCCCGCAGGGCGAGAAAGTTGTGGTCGAAGCGCCTGTTGAAGCCGACCTGGTACTTGAGCTTCTTCGGGGAGGCCGCGAGCGCCGCCTCAACCTCGCCGATGCGCGCGAGCGTCTGGTCGATGGGCTTCTCGCAGAAAATGTGCTTGCCTGCGGCGATGGCCTCGAGCGAAAGCCGGGCGTGCGTATCCGTCGAGGAGCAGATGAGCACGGCGTCTACGCGCGGGTCCTCGAGGATATTCTTATAATCCTTGTAAATCCCCTCGATACCCGCCTCCTTCGCCCAGGCGGCCGCCGCGTCGCTCATATACGGATCGGCGATGGCGAGGATCTTCGCGCCCGGTACGCCCGTGAGGATGCTTCGCGCGTGCACCTGCCCGATGCGCCCCGCGCCGATGATTCCGACGTTTACCATATGATTGCCTCCGTTATTTTGTATCGCGGTCAATTGATATCCGTCCCTGCGACGGATTTGATCGCGGATGCATAGTGTTCCAATATATGTTCACGCGTGGGAATGCAGAGCGTTTCGAGCGCGAACGCGCCCGTGTAGCCGCTCTCAACGAGCGCACGCACGACGGACGCGAAGTCGATTTTTCCTTCGCCCGGCAACCCGCGGTGCGAATCCGCAAGGTGGACGTTTTTGATTCTGCCCCCCGCGGCGCGGATGGCCTCGAGCATATCCCCGTCCTCGAGGTTGGAATGGTACGTGTCGTAGAGAAGGCCGAGGGAAGGCGGGTTGCCCATCTTATCGAGGAAGGCGAGAGCCTCCGCCGTAGTATTTATGAGAGAAGTTTCGCTCCGGTTGATCGCCTCGAGCTGGAGCGCCACGCCGCGTTCCCCGGCATACGCGCACAGCGGTGCGAGAGAGTCGGCGAGCACGGCCTCAAGCACATCCTTCCCGCCCGGCTCAAGCTTGCCGCGAAGTAGGCCTATGGTCACGTTGGGGCTGCCGAGCTTGGTTGAAAGGTCGATGTGTCCCCTGACTACTGCGGCGGCGCGGACGCGGATGTCCCGATCCGGTGCGGTCAGGTACAGCCCTTCGAGGCCGTAGATCTGCCCGGTCGAGAGCGTCGTGACCGCGAGGCCGTGCTTTCGCGCTTCGACGAGCACGTCCGCGGCGTCGACCCGGTCGGGATAGGCAACGGCAAGCTCCACGCCACTCAACCCTTTTTCCGCGACATCGGCAAACGCCGCGCGCCACTCGGCTGCCCGGTACGGCGAGAAGACCGTGTCGAACTGGATGGAGATGGTTTGGGAGAGGATGTTCATGGATGCTCCTTCGCGGGCGGATGATATCCGCCCCTACGTGCGGATGATCGTGGGGCGGCTCGCCGGCGCGGGCCGCCCCGTGTCGATCTTAGTCGATGAAAATTCCCCTGCGCGGGAGCTCATGGATGCTCTTCCATCCCTCGCTCTGGGGTTCCTTGAGGCATGCCTCGATCTCTTCCTTCGGGCGGAATGAAAACTTCGAGGGATCGGGCAACTTACCCGCGGGGTAGGCGGTGATGATATCCTCGCACATGAGCGTGAGGTACTCGCAGATGGCCGCGATGGCGCGCATGACCCTGCGCGGGTCGGCGCGGGTCGGCTTGCCGACAACGCCCTCGGGCGTGCCGAAGCGCTCGATCCACGCGTTACCCTCCATTTCCTGCCAGCGGTTGGGCCTGTGGAAGGAGTCGACCGAGCCGTCGAAGAAGCCGTCCTGCAAGAAGCCGAAGTTCACGGGCGTCGCGTCGACGCAGACGGACATGTCGACCATCTCGGGGAACATCAAAAGCGCCGCGCTCGTCTCGGACTCGTCCGCGTGGATGAAGGGTGTGGTCACAAAATCAGGCCGCTCGTCGCCCAGAGGATAGAAGAACTCGCGCACGGCGCGGTGCCATTCGACCACGCACGCGAAGGCGGGGAGCTGGTAGCGCTTGAAGAACTCCTGAATTGCGCTCTCGAGCATCCAGTCCTGCCCGTGGTTGTTGACGAGGATGATCTTGCGGAAGCCGTCGTCCCACAGGCCCGCCATGACGTCCGCGAGCGTGTTGATGATGGTGGTTTCGGAAATCATCACCGTGCCGGGCATGCCGATGTGGTGGTAGGGGTGGCCGCCGTAGTTGAGCGGCGGGAACGCGAGGGAAACCTCGTGGCCGAGCTTTTTCGTCTTGCGGCGCACGGCCTCGCAGATGAACTGCACCATGAACGTGTCGAGGCCGGAGCAGTTCTGCGCGCCGTGGTTCTCGGTGCTGCCGATGGGGACGAGCACGATGTCGTTCTTCCTGCGCTTCTCGATGAGGCGCGCGCGGGGGGTATTCTGAATGTACGTGCCCGCGACGCCGAGCTCGCAGGGCGCGCCGATGCCATAGTCGTCGAGGATGCCTTGGATTTCCTTCTCGGAGGCGTCCCAGATGCGCTTCTTGAGGCGGCCGACCTTGCTGTCCTCAAAGAAGATGTTCGGGTAATCGGTCGTGAGATAATTCTTAAAGGCCATGGCGTTCTCCTTGTCAGTCGTCCATTACGCAGGTGATCTTCATGTTCTTGCGGTCGGTCTGGAGGGCGATGATGTTCTGCGGCACCTCGTCGAGGGTGATCTTCTTGGTGATCATGGGCAGCATATCCATGCCGGAGGCCATGCTGTTGATGACGCGCGGGAAATTTCCATCCCCCGAGTGGCCCTGCGCGCCCACGATCTGCGCGCGGCGCACTTGGAGGACCTCTCCGGTGACGGGCATCTTCGCCTCCGCGCGCGCGACGACCACGACGGTTGAATTGAGCGTGCGGCCTTCCCAGATGGCCTGCTCGATGCCCGGATACACGACGGTCGGAAGCCCGGTCGCCTCGAGGTAGAGCGAAGCGCCCATGCCTGCGGTCAGGCGGAGCACTTCCCCGGTGAAGTCCGTCTTGGTCGGGTCGATAACGAAGTCCGCGCCCATCTTTTTCGCGAGCTCCGCGCGCTCGGGCTGGGGCTCGCTTACGATCACGGTCGCGCCGCCCATCCGCTTGAGCTCGCGGCAGGCCGCGAGGCCCACCGGGCCCGTGCCGCATATGACCACGTTGTCGCCCGGACGGATGCCGCCGCCGCGCGCGATGACCGCGTTGTAGGCGACCGAGCAGGGCTCCACGAGCGAGCCCGCGAGGAAGATGTCCCTCTCATCCTTGTACGCGCGGCGAAGGGGTTCAAGGCTCCACAGGCAGCGGTCGGGCAGAACAATGTATTCGCTGAACGCGCCGTTCACGTTGAAGCCGATCTCGTCGAGGCGCTCGCAGTGGTTGGGATAGCCGTCCGCGCAGGGCTTACAGGAACCGCACCAGAGCATTTCCTCGGCGCAGACCAGCTCGCCGCCCACGAAAGGCTTGTTGGTGACCTTATCCTTGGCGCCCGGGCCGGATTTGACGACCACGCCGGAAAGCTCGTGGCCGAGTATGCAGGGGAAGCCCGTCAGGCCGGGGTAGAAGATATAGCCGTCGTCCTTGGATTGGGCCATGTGAACGTCGCTGCCGCAGATGCCGCAGGCCTTGACCTTAATGAGCACCTGTCCGGGGCCTGGCTCGGGAATATCGTACTCGTCGATGGTAATGTACGGGTTGCTCCAGACCTGACTGCCCAGATAGGTTTGCACATGATCGATATCCTTCGCGCCGAGCTTAAAGCCGGGCTTAGGATCCCATGTCGCGTGAAGCGTCACGCCGCGCATTTTTTGAGCCATGTTCTTACCTCTTTCTCGATAGATTTTGGATAAGCGTCGTTATATTCAGCCCCGAAGGGATTTGACCGAAATTGTTCGCAAGCAAGTTGCCGTGAACCCTCATAGAAGCCTCCGAGATATGTAGCGCAAACGTTTACAGGGCCCGAGAATATTATAGGTATACGATGCGTGCGTGTCAATCCCTCATTCGCGGTAGCGCGCGCCTATGCCGAAAACAAGCGAGTCGTAGGCGCGCTTGACCTTGGGCCAGTTCCCGTCGCGGTCGAGCGCCACGCCGCGCCCCACGCCGGAAACAACGAAGCCGCAGCCCTTTTCTTCCATCCGCGCGCCGAATTCGCGAAGCAGGCTCGGCGCGCTGCCGGGCTCGGTGGAGCGGCCGTCGAATATGACATGAACATATACCTCGCCGACGCCGTTTTCCCGCGCCATGTCGAGGAGAGCGAGCGGGTAGTCGACCGAACCGTGCGAGGATTTTTTCGTCAAAAGCGCAATGAGGTGCAGGGCGGCCTTGCGCTCCCTTACGCCCGCGAGCGTATCGAGGAAGACGGGGTTTCTCGCGAAGGAACCGTCCTTCATCGCGGCGTCGAGGCGCACGTCGTCCTGCAAAACCACGCGGCCCGCGCCGAGGTTGATGTGCCCCGCCTCGGAGTTGCCGGGCTTACCCGGCTCGAGGCCGACCGCCTCTCCCGAGGCTTCGACGGCAACGTGCGGTTTCTTCCGCAAGAGCGCGTCCCAGTTCGGCGTATTTGCCGAATGGATGGGATTCGTGCCGTCCTCTTTGCCGATGCCCCAACCGTCGAGGATGATAAGCAGGGTCTTGCGCGGCGTGCCGAAGGAAAACAGCGGCTCGCCCGCCATATCCCCGGGCTGTTCAAGCCCCATGGCGGAAAGGACCGTGGGCGCGACGTCCGAGAGCCTGCCGCTCCGCCATATTGTCCTTGCGCCGGGCGCGGCGGCGACGCACTCCACGAGGTTTGCCGTGTGCGCGACGTGCGGCTTGCCGTCGTCTGTCCACATGATCTCGAGGTTGCCGTGGTCCGCAGTAACAAGGACGGCATATCCTTCCGCTTTAGCCTTATCGAGCACGCGACCGAGATGGAAGTCCACGACTGCCGCACAGCGCACTTTGGCTTCGTCGTTCGAGGTATGGCCGATGACGTCCCCGTTGGCAAAGTTGGTCACGATGAAGTCGTATCCCTGCGAAAGTCCCTCGATCACGCGATTCGCAACCTTTTCAAGGCTCAATTCCGGAACGGTGTCGAAAGGCACGCCCTTGGGCGAGGGGATGCGCACGTCCTCCTCTCCCGGGAAAGGCTTCTGGTTGCCGCCGTTGAAGAAGAAGGTCACATGCGCGTACTTCTCGCTCTCGGCGCAGTGGAGCTGCGTCTTTCCCGCCGCCGAGACGGTTTCGGCGAGCGTATGCGCGACCTTCGAGGGCGCGAACGCAATGGGAAGGTACGTGTACTTCTCGCTGTACATCGTGAGGATGACAAAGTCGAGCGGCTCTATTTTTTCGCGCGCAAAGCCCGCGAAGGCGGGGTCGGTGAACGCGTCGGTCAGCTCAATCTCGCGTTCGCCGCGCCTGCAGCAAAAGATGACCGCGTCGCCCGGCTTCACCGTGCCCACGGGATTCCCCGCCGCATCCTCGAGGCTGAGCGGCTCGAGCGAATAGTCGGTGCCGCCTGACGCGTACGCCGCTTCGACCGCGCGCGCGAGCGCATCCGTTCCGCGAAGCCTGTATTCCATATCAAACGCTCCTTTGTTCATACGCGCCAAGACTTATGCCCGGCGCGGCCGGGAAGATATCGAGTAGCTGCGTAAAGCTTTGAATGATCCCGTCCGGCCTGTTCTCGTCCGTGATTTTCAAGGGCGCGGCGTCCGGGTAATCCACGGCGACGGTCGCGCCGAAACCCACTGCCTTTGCGCCGATGATGTCCCGCTCGAGATTGTCGCCGACGAATACGCCCTGTTCGGGCCGTACGCCCGCTTCGTTGAGCGCGAGGAGGTAGATCGCGGGATGGGGCTTTCGAAGCAGCGTCACGGAACTCTGCTGCACCGTACAGAAATAGGGGCGCATACCCGACTCGTCGAGCCACTCGTCGATTTCGACCGTGCCCACGAGGTCGGAGATCACACCTACCTTGTAGCCGCGCGCGACGAGGATTTTAACGGTTTCCTCGCCTTCGGGGACGACCACGCGCCTGCCCTTGGCGCGGCGAAGGGCGTATGTGAGTTCGACCGCGTGCTTTTCCACGCGCGCCCTGTCGTAATCCGGCGCGAGCCAGCGGGACCAGAGCATCGCTTCCGGCGCTTCGCACAGGAAGCGCAGCGCCCATTTGCGGTAGTCCTCATAGCGCTCCATGACGAGATCGTAGAACGCCTCCGGCTCGATCTCCGTGCCGACGAGCTCCGCGATGAGCTTTTTCGCGGCCGAGGTATAGGCCCCGTCGGGCGTGACGATGCGGAACGTCCCGCCAAGGTCGAGGAAGATCGCGCGAATATCCTGGTTCATATCAGGCCTTTCTGACCTTCTCCCACGCCACCTCGGGCGCTTT
>DATMYG010000244.1:0-7344 GCA_035561055.1 Clostridia bacterium
GTTGTACGGCGTGTGTCCGAAGTGCCATCGGCACGGGGACATGGATGGCTCCCGCAAGTGCCATGCCTGCGGGAATAATACGTTGCGCATTTCGCCGGCAAGCGTATATTGCCGCGAGATCGCCGTCGAAGGCGCGCGTCCGACGCAGGCGGAACTTCAGGAGCTGCAATCCTGCGCGTTCGGCGCGGGACAAATGAGCGATGCAGATCAAAAGGCGGCGGAGAAGAAGTGGAACGACGCCGTTGGCATGGGTATCGTTGAAATGGCGGCCGGCGCGGTGCTGACCGCCATTTTCATCAGGAGCGCTTACCAGTGGATAGCCTATATCGGCTTTTTACTGTTGCTGCACGGAGGCTGGCAGCTGATTTCCAACGGCGTCGAGTACTTCTATAAAAACAAATTGCTGGGGAAGCAGAAGACCCCGCGCAACGCGTTTTACCACTATTGGGTGAACTCCGTTTTCAACGAGGACGAGCGCGGGGAGGATCCCCGTGTGCGCGCTGAGCATAAGTCTGCCACCGCGCTGCGGCAGGTGCCGGAAATATACCGGGCAAGGCTCGATCCCGGCGCGATCACCTCCTACATAGGAGGGCTGAACGGTATTATCACGGAACTGGCGCAGTCGTCGAGAAGCGCCTATGGGATATCCCCTATGAATACGGATCGCATCGTCGTCACGTTTTCGGAAGCAAGTCTTCCCCATCCAAAGAGTGAGGACGGCGTCGCGGAGCTGGAAACGCGGCTTGAATGCGTGTACAGGGCGGATTTCGCCTCCTCGTATCACATCGACCTTGCGAAGCTCGTAATCCGCGTGAAGCAAACCTGTATCCGCAACGGCGAAAACTGGTTCCTGTACGACCTGACTCCGGCATACACCGAAGTAAAGCCGGAACAGGACGTGTTCTTTTGAGCAAAGCCTCGCCGCTTTTCAGGCGCTTGGGCATAAAACGCCCTATACCGGCGTTTTACGGGGAGGGAACGGGAATGAGCGATTATAAGAGCAAAGTGGCGGAGGCGTACGCAGGCGGGCGCGAGGCTGGGCGCGCGGCGGAAGCCGGGACCTACGGGCTGGAATTCCTTTATACGAAGAGGGCGCTCGACCCGCACATCACGTCGGATGCGGACGTCGTCGAGCTCGGCTGCGGCGGAGGATACTACGGCCTGTATTACGCCGGGCGCTGCAAATCCTACCTTGGAATCGATTTATCCCCGGTCAACATTGAAGCCTTTCAACAACAGATCGCGGAGCGCGGCCTTGTAAACGTCCGCGCCGAAATTGGCGACGCGACGGAATTGGCCGGCATACCGGATGAAGCGTTCGACGTCGTGCTCTGCCTCGGTCCCATGTATCACCTGGATCGGGAGGACCGGCAGCGGTGCATGCGCGCTTGTAAACGCGTCTGCAAGCCGGGCGGCATCATCGCCCTCGCTTATATCAATAAGGCCGGTGCCATCGCGAAGTTCGGCATCGCGTACGGATGGGACAAGGTGTTCACCCAAAGGATCGACGAATATGTGCTCACGCGCGGAACCGACGACGTGAGGATGGACGTGTTCTTCTACACCATGCCGGAGGAGCTCGAGGAGGACGCCCGGAACGCGGGGCTCGACGTGCTGGCAAGCAAAGGGCTCGACTTCCTGATTTTCGAAAACACCATCGAGACGATGGGCGACGGGCAGCGCGCGACGCTGTTCCATTTCATGGATCTCATCCACGAAAGCCCTTCCTGCGCGGGGCTTGCCAACCACGCGCTGCTGCTTTGCCGCAAGGCATAAGAAAAGCCCGAATCATCAACAATAAGAAACGAGGGAAAACGGCGTCCGATTCTTATATCCGACGCCGTTGTGGATACGTTTTTTCTGGCCCTCTAAGTTGATGATGGGAGAAAAACCGGATGACAGGCGATCCAAATGAGAAAAAATCTCCAGGGACCGGGGACGCATCGCTGTTTAAACTGAACGGCAAGCCGAGTTTTGCAAAAGCCCTGCCCCAGGCGCTGCAGCATGTGCTCGCCATGCTCGTGGGCAACATCACGCCTCCAATCCTCATTGCGCAGCTCCTGCAGTTGCCGGACGGGGGCAAGATCCTTTTGATGCAGGCCGCCATGATCATCGGCGGCATCACGACGCTTCTTCAGCTCTACCCTGTCTTGAAATTCGGCATGGGGCTGCCCAACGTCATGGGCGTCGCCTTCGCGTACATGCCCATCCTGTCCGCCATCGGCCTTTCGTACGGCATCAGCGCCATCTTCGGGGCGCAGCTCGTCGCCGCGTTCGCCTCCATTTTCGTAGGCATGCTGATGGGCAAAATCAGAAAATTCTTCCCGCCCGTCGTCAGCGGCACGGTGGTGCTGAGCATCGGCCTTTCGCTGTACAGCACGGCGGTCAACTACATGGCGGGCGGCTCGGGCGCCGGGGACAGCTTCGGAAGCCCCGTGTTCTGGCTCCTCGCGGGCGTCACGCTCGTCGTCACCCTCGCGTGCAATCTGTTCGGCAGGGGCTACCTCAAGGTTTCCGGAATGCTGGTGGGCATCTTCGCGGGCTACGTGCTGGCGCTCATTTTGGGCGGAAGCGTCAATTTCGCCAACGTATCCTCCGCCTCGTGGTTCGCGCTGCCCCGCTTCTTCAAGTGGGGGCTCGCGTTCCATCCCTCGGCCATCCTCGCCATGGTGCTGATGTACATCGTGCAGGCCGTGCAGACGATCGGCGACGTATCTTCGACCGCCATCGGCGGCTTCGGGCGCGAGGCGACGGACGCCGAACTCGGCGGCGCCATCAAGGGCCAGGGCATCTGCGGCATGCTCGGCGCGTGCATCGGCGGCCTCCCCACCGACCCGTACAGCCAGAATGTGGGCCTGATTGTGACGACGAAGGTCGTGGCGAAAAGGGTATTCGCGCTCGTCGCTCTTATCATCCTCGTCGCGGGCTTCTGCCCCAAGTTCGGCGCGCTGATGACCACTATCCCCTACCCCGTGCTCGGCGGCGCGACCATCACGGTATTTGCGGCGATTACGATGAGCGGCATCCAGCTCATCACCCAGCAGCCCCTCAATTACCGCAACAAAATGATCGTCGGCATCTCGCTCGCGCTCGGCGTGGGCGTGAGCACGGTTTCAAGATCTCTCCAGCACTTTCCCGAGGAAATCCAGAACGTACTTGGTACCTCGCCCATCGTGCTCTCCTTCCTCGTAGCCTTCCTGCTCAACATCATCGTGCCCAGGGACGATACCGCGGAAGAGGATTGATTCCCCCTCTTGCGTTCGGAAGCATAAGAATCAGGCGGAAAAAATTGCCAGGAACCGTTGCATCTCCCCGGAAATGACGTATAATGAACGATAATTGAATATCCGACAAAATGCGGTGAAGAGAAAGAGTAAGCGGCCCGCGCTTTTCCAGAGAGATTCCCGCCCCGGTAAATGGGGCGCTGCGAGGGGATGGAGCAAAAGCCGCCGAACATGGTCTTGGAGCAGCGCACCGAGAGGCTTTCGCCTTCAGGCTGCGACGGGTTCGCCCGTAAGCGCGACGCGGTGTAAGGCGGCCATTTCCGCCCGCACCGGATGAGGTCCGTTTCGCGAGAGACGGGCGAATTGGGGTGGTAACGCGGAAGTTTCGGCCTTCGTCCCTGAATGGTTCAGGGACGGGGGCTTTTTTGTATTCCCGAACCGCAGAGGCCGAACAGCATCATCAAAAAAGGAGAATAAACATGGAAAACATTCTGATCGGCGGGGCGTGGCCGTACGCGAACGGCTCGCTCCACATCGGCCACATCGCGGCGCTGCTGCCGGGAGACGTGCTCGCCCGCTATTACCGCGCCAAGGGTGCGAAGGTCGCCTATGTTTCCGGCAGCGACTGCCACGGCACGCCCGTAACCATCCGCGCGAAGCAGGAGGGCCTAACGCCCGGCGAGGTCAGCGAACGTTACCACGCGGAGTTCACAGAGGTGTTCGCCCGGCTCGGCTTCAGCTACGACCCGTACACCAAAACCTCGGACGAACACCACAAGGCGTTCGTGCGGGAATTCCACAAAAAGCTGTATGCGGGGAAGTACGTCTATGAAAAGACCGTAAAGCAGGCCCGCTGCCCAAGCTGCGGTAAGGTGCTGGTCGACCGGCTGATCACGGGCATATGTCCACTCTGCGGCGAGAAGGCGCGCGGCGACCAGTGCGACGCGTGTGGAACGATACTCGACGCCGAAACGATACTGGACGCGCGCTGCGCAGAGTGCGCAAGCGAGCTCGCGTTCGGAGAAACGAAGCAGCTTTTTATCGCCATATCCAGGATGGAGAAGGAGCTGACCGCCTACCTCGCCGCGCACCCACGCTGGCGAAAAAACGCCGCCGCATTCACCCGGCGCTACATCGACGAGGGTCTGCGCGACCGCGCGCTCACGCGCGACCTCGACTGGGGCATCGAGGTGCCAAAGCCCGGGTATGGGGACAAGCGCATCTACATCTGGGCAGAAAACGTGCTGGGCTACCTCTCCGCCGCGGCGCGCGTGTGCGGCGAGTGGGGCGATTCTTTCGCGGAGCTGTTCGGCGCTCATGCGCGGCACTACTACGTGCACGGCAAGGACAATATCCCTTTCCACACGATCATTCTGCCCGCGCTGCTCATCGGCCACGGAGAAGGCCTGCGCCTGCCGGACGATATCGTCTCGAGCGAATACCTGACGCTCGAGGGCAGGAAGATTTCCACGAGCAATAACTGGGCCATCTGGGCGAAGGACATCGTTTCGCGCTATAACCCGGACGCGCTGCGCTACTTCTTCCTCGCCAACGGCCCCGAGAAGCGGGATACGGATTTTTCCTGGCGCGAGTTCATAGAGCGGAACAACGGCGAGCTGCTTGGCGCATACGGCAACTTCGTTCACCGCACGCTCGCATTCATCCAAAAATACTTCGGCGGCACGGTGCCCGAAGGTGCGTTCGAGCCCGCGCTCGCGCAAAGGGTCGCGGAGGCATACGCTTGCGTCGGGGAAAAGATCGAGGCCGCCTGCCTCAAAGAGGCACTTGAGGCGGCATTTGACCTCGTGCGCTCGGGGAACAGGTATTTCGACGAGAAGCAGCCTTGGAAAACGCGCGAGGAAGCCCCCGCCCTGTGCAACGATACGCTGTTCAACTGCGTGCAGCTCATCGCGAACCTCGCGGTACTGCTGCGCCCATTCCTGCCCTTTTCCTCGGAAAAGCTCTTTGCGTGGCTGGGACTCAAGGATAGCTGGGCGCCGCAGGGCGTCGGAGCCGGAACCCGGCTGCCGGAGGTTTCGATCCTCTTCGAGCGGCTGGAGAAGTCCGTGGCCGAGGAGGAGATCGACCGCCTGACACGCTGAAACGCGGTTGTTGACTTTGCGTGATAAGCGCATTATTATAATACCATAGTAATACGCACGGAGGATATACAATGTGAACACCGAAAAAATCAGCGTCAACGTTAACATTGTGGATTTAGGCAAAATCGACCTTCTGATCGATCAAGGCCTGTATACGAACAAAACGGACTTCTTTACGAGGGCCATCAGCGGCGAGTTGAACAAAAACGAGGCGTTCATCAGCCAGGCGATCAAGGAGATGGACCCGGACGTGCATATACAAATCGGCAAGGCTGTTTACAGCGCGGAGAAACTCATGAAAATGAAAGCCGCGAACCTCTCCAACAAGTTGTACGTGATCGGAAGGCTGGTCATCGAACCGGACGTGAGTCTGGAATTGGCGAAAGCAACGCTGCCGGGCATCCGCGTATTCGGCTCATGCAAAATGTCCGCGGAACTGATGGAATACTACAACCTCGGTTGACGCGCAAGGAGGCGAGAATTTCCAATGTATCTACTGGAAACGGAGCGCATGAAGCTGCGCGAGCTGACGATGGACGATGTCGACAACCTGATGGAAATCTTCTCCGACCCAATCGCCATGCGGTATTATCCTTCCACCTTTCCCCGGGAAGGCGCGGTAAAATGGGTTGAACTCAATCAATCCTTCTACAGGGATTGCGGCGCGGGACTGTGGGCATGCGAGCTGAAGGAAACGGGCGCCTTTGTCGGGCAGTGCGGCATCATCCCTCAAACCGTCGACGGACAGCCGGAGATGGAGATCGGGTACTTGTTCGTGCGCGAATACTGGGGCAGAGGCCTTGCAACGGAAGCGGCGGCCGCAGTCCGCGATTACGGCTTTTCCGTCATGGGGCTCAAGCGGATGGTCGCCACGATCTACCATACGAACGCCCCTTCGATGAAGGTGGCCGAGCGCATCGGGATGACGTTTGAAAAAAGGACATTCGTGGGCAAGAGCGACGACGTGATTTATGCCATCAGCCGGCCGCAGGCGTAACCGCCAAAAAGCGAGTCAATCCTGCCCCCCTTGCGCCCCGTTTTCAATCCGATACGGAACCCGCCGCGCTCGTATCCCGCCTCTGCGATCGCGCGACACGAAGCGCCAGCACGGCTTCCGCCGCCAGCAGGCAAAGGTTCAGGATCAGCGGAAACGTCCTGTTCTCTTGGGAAAGCCGCCCCGCGATCCAGCCGATGGGCATGCTAATGAGGAGAACCGTGGCGATGATCAGGCTGTAGACGCGCGCCCGCTCCTGGGATGGGATCGTCACGGACAGCAGCGATTCGCACATGGGGCTCAGCACGGCAAGCGAGAACGCGTCGCACACCGCCGAAAAGAAGACCGCGGCGAGCGCCGCCGAGCCCAACGGCAGGCATATGAGAAGCGCCGCGAGGCCCAGCGCCTGCGCGATCAGTCCCACGAGCATGGGCCGCCGGACCGCGTACAGGCTGATGCGCGGGGTGATGAACAGATAGGCCGCCGCGGTCGCGAGCGCCTTCACGGGCGGGAACAGCGTGAGCGTCGTGTCCTGCACATGGTACGCGGTCGTGACGAACAGGGGCCAGAAGGTCGCCTGGACGGTATTGAAGCAGTTCATCAGCGCCATAAGCACCACAAGCAACAGCAGGCGCGGCTGCCTGATTGCGGACGTGAACGCGCTCCAACCGCCGAAGGTCAGCGTCATCAGCGAGCGATCCCTGCACTCGTTCATGCGGATTGCGCCCACCGTCGTCTCCCGCAACATGCCGTACTGCAGAACATACTTCGCGCACATCAGCACCGCGGACGCCAGATAGATTACGCGCATGGTCAAGACCAGCGAGAAGCGCTCGATGCTAAGGCCGATCAACGGCGAGAAGAACCCGACCACCAGACCGATCAGGCTCAGTATCGTATAGGTATGGATGAGCTTTTCGTCGTCGCCGTCCTCGACCATCAGGCAGGTGAAGCTATTGCCGGAAACGCGCCACATGTTATTGAACAGCACCGCGACAAGGAACCACCAGTATCCCTGCGCCGC
>DATMYG010000245.1:0-4345 GCA_035561055.1 Clostridia bacterium
ACCACAGGCAGCATGGAGCACAGCGTGACCGCGCCGCCCATGGGCAGGGAGAAGAGCTTGACGTAGCTCAATACGAATGCGATGGAGAGGCACAGCGCGCCCTGCACGAGCGCGCGCACGGAGAAGCGGCCCGCGGGCGCGGGCGCGGGGGACGGCGCTTCCCCGGAGCGCTTCCTCAGGCGCGCGAGGATCAGAACGAGCGCTGCGATGAGCGCGAGCGCCGCCGCGATGAGCAGCCATTCCGTCAGGGTGAGCTCCCCGAGCTCGTCGAACAGCAGGAACTTCATAGTTACATCCTTTCCGAACAAAAAATCCCCGCGCATTTGCGGGGACATCCGGAAGGCGAAATGAGCCTCTCGACCGTATTTGTCCTCCGCTTCCCTTCGTCGGCATTACCCGTACAGGTTCCAAGGGTATCTCTCAGCGCGAACGCAATTGCGTCGGCTCCCCCAGCGGGCGGTATTCTGTTCGCGCTTATCGTACCATCCGCGCGCCGCGCTGTCAACGCGAAAGTCACGACCTTGCCAGATCGGATAAATAAGAGTATAATAGATCGGTTTTAAAAGAGAGGATATTGGTACATATGAACGAACAAATCCGCAACATCGCCATCATCGCGCACGTCGACCACGGCAAGACCACGCTCGTAGATTGCCTGCTTCGGCAAAGCGGCGTGTTCCGCTCAAACGAGGTCGTGCAGGAGCGCGTGCTCGATTCGGGCGACCTCGAGCGGGAACGCGGCATCACAATTCTGTCGAAGAACACGGCGGTGTCCTATAAAGGGTACCGCATCAACATCATCGACACGCCGGGCCACGCGGACTTCGGCGGCGAAGTCGAGCGCATTTTGCAGATGGTGGACGGCGTGCTGCTCCTCGTGGACGCCTTCGAGGGCTGCATGCCGCAGACGCGCTTCGTGCTCAGAAAAGCTCTTGAGCTTAAAAAAATCCCCATTGTGGTCGTCAACAAGGTGGACCGCCCCGGCGCGCGCCCCATGGAGGTTGTGGACGAGTCGCTGGAGCTGTTCATCGACCTTGGCGCGACGAGCAAACAGCTCGATTTTCCCGTGGTCTACGCCTCGGCGAAGGATGGCACCTCTGGCCTGGAGCCGGATGCGCTCGGCCCGGACATGAGCGCGCTGTTCGACACCATCGTGTCCGCCATCCCGGCGCCCGCGTGCGAGCCGGACGCGCCGCTGCAGATCCTTTTTTCCACAATCGATTACGACGACTATGTCGGCCGCATCGGCATCGGCCGCATCGAGCGCGGCACCGCCAGGTGCGGGGAGATGGTGACCCTCTGCGGCGGGCAGGACGACAACGAGCGCACCGTCAAGCTCACGCGGCTCTACCGCTTCGAGGGGCTCAGGCGCGTGGAGGTGGACGAGGCCTACGCGGGGGATATCGTCGCCGTCGCGGGCGTCACGAACCTCGCCATAGGCGAGACCGCCTGCGACCCGGACCATATCGAGCCCATGCCCTTCGTGCACATCGACGAGCCGACCGTCGCGATGAACTTCATCGTCAACGACTCCCCCTTCGCGGGGCGGGAGGGGAAATACGTGACTTCCCGCAACCTGAGGGACCGCCTCTTCAAGGAGGTCGAAACCAACGTTTCCATGCGCGTGGAGGAAACGGGTTCCACCGATACCTTCAAGGTTTCCGGCCGGGGCGAACTGCATCTTAGCATCCTTATCGAGCAGATGCGGCGGCAGGGGTACGAGTTCGCGGTATCCCGCCCCAAGGTTATTTTCCATACGGACGAAAACGGAACTCTTTTTGAGCCCATTGAGGAACTGACCATTGACGTGCCCGGGGAATACGTGGGCGCGGTCATGGAAAAGCTGGGCTCCCGCAAGGCGGAAATGGTCGACATGCACGCGGAAACCGAGGGTAGCGTCAGGCTGATGTTCAACATCCCCGCGCGCGGCCTCATGGGGTACCGCAGCGAGCTTCTTACGGATACGCGCGGCAACGGCGTCATGAGCCATATATTTCACGGCTACGAGCCCTATAAGGGCGATATTCTCGAGCGCGACCACGGCTCCCTCGTGTGCAGCGAGACCGGGGACAGCTCGAGCTACGGCCTTTTCAACACGCAGGAACGCGGCAGGCTTTTCATCGGCTCCGGCGTGCCCGTCTACGAGGGCGAGGTCGTGGGCGAATGCTCCCGCGGGGACGACATCGTGGTGAACGTATGCAAGAAGAAGCACGTCACCAACATGCGCGCCGCGGGCTCGGACGAGGCGCTGCGCCTCACGCCGCCGACCATATTGTCCCTCGAGCAGTGCCTCGAGTTCATCGCGGACGACGAGCTTGTCGAGGTGACCCCGAAGAACATCCGGATGCGAAAGCGCATCCTCAACAAGGAGCTGCGCATGAAAAAAGCGGCGAAGGACACGCAGTGAGCGCGTATACGACCGCCGTCGTCCGCTGCGAGGACTATTCCGCGGCGGCGCTCGAGGCCGCCCTCTCGGAGGCGCTGGGCGCCATCGGCGGGCTCGACTGGGTTAAGCCCGGCATGAACGTCGCTGTCAAGGTCAACCTTGCAGCGCCCAAAGCGCCGGAGTTTGCGGTCTGTACGGATCCTGCCGCCGTCGCCGCGCTGTGCCGTCTGCTCGTCGAAAAGGGCGCGCATATTACCGTGGGGGACAGCCCCGCCGGTTTGTTCAGCCCCCAGCTTCTCGAGCGCACCTATGCCCAGACGGGCATGAACCGCGTGCTGGAAACGGGCGCGAAGCTCAATGCGGACTGCAGCCAGTACGAGGCCGTCTTTCCCGAGGGAAAGGTCGCCCGCCGCTTTACGCGCACGGCATGGCTGCGCGACGCGGACGCGGTCGTCGATTTCGCCAAGCTCAAGACCCACGGAATGATGGGCCTGACCGGCGCGGTTAAAAACCTTTATGGTACCGTGCCCGGCACGGTCAAACTCGAATACCACTACCTGCACGCCAACCACGAGGAGTTCGCCGATATGCTCGTCGATTTGTGCGAGTATACGAAGCCGCGCCTCTCCATCATCGACGCCGTCGTCGCCATGGACGGCAACGGACCGACCTCCGGAAGGCCTCGCAAGGCGAACGCCCTCATCGCCTCGCTCTCCCCGCACGAGGCGGACGTCGCAGCCTGCGCGGTGCTTGGCATCCCGCCCGAGGAGATTCCCACCCTGGAGCGCGCGGCGGCGCGCGGCCTCGTCGCACTCGACCTCGCGAAGCTCGCCCTTTACGGCGATCCCCGCGCCTTCGCCATACCGGATTGCGAGCGCATGCCGCGCTTGGAGATCACCCAGATCAAAAACGCGCGCGGCGTTTCCGTCTCGTTTATGAGAATGCTATTAAAGCGCCGCCCGGTGGCCGTGAAGCGCCTCTGCGTCGGCTGCGCGGAGTGCGCCAGGCTCTGCCCGGCAAAGGCCATCCGCATAAAGAACAGGCTCCCCGCGATCGATTATCAAAGGTGCATCCGCTGCTTCTGCTGCCAGGAGTTCTGCCCCAAGGGGGCGATGCGCGTGCACAGGTCCCTTGTCGCCAAGCTGCTCAGCCGCTGAAGCGAAACCTCCGGCCGCAGCGCCGCAACGCCGTTTGATTTGCCCTCGGGCATCAGAATAAAATCGTGGAGGAATATCAGCATGAACGTACCCGTCGAGGTATCCGCAAGGCATGTCCATTTGACGAAGGAAGATTTCGCCGTCCTGTTCGGCGAGGGCGCCGCGCCCACGATCCGCAAGGCCCTCTCGCAGCCGGGCGAGTTTTTGTCCAACGAGCGCGTGGACGTCGTCGGCCCTAAGCGCACGCTCGGCAACGTGGCCGTGCTCGGCCCGCTCAGGGCGTTTTCCCAGGTGGAAATGTCCATGACCGACTGCAAGGGCATCGGTGTGGAAGCGCAGGTGCGCGAATCCGGGGATGTCGCTGGCAGCGGCACCGTCACGCTGGTGGGCCCCAAGGGCACGCTTGAACTCAGGGAGGGCCTCATCGTCGCCAAGCGCCACGTCCACATGACCAGCGCCGAGGCGGAAGCGGCGGGTCTTCAGAATAAGCAGATCGTGTCTGTCCGCGTGCCGGGCAGGCGGCCGCTGGTGCTCGGGGACGTCGTCGTGCGCGTCAGCGACAAATTCAAGCTGGCCTTCCACATCGACACGGACGAGGCCAATGCGGCGGGCGCGGATATCGACGGGCTTTGCGGCGAAATTATCCCGCAGTAAAGAAAAGCGCATACGGCGCGTAAAAAAGGGCGGATGCGGAATCCGCCCTTTAAAATACCCCGCCGCGCGGCGGCTTGGATTGTTGTCATACGCCCCGGAACGCCCTTCCCGGCTCGCCCCACATGCCGAGCGGCACGCCTTCCCACGA
>DATMYG010000246.1:0-10463 GCA_035561055.1 Clostridia bacterium
GCGCGCGCTTTCCTCCGTCGCGTCGGAAAGACACTGTGGCATGAGCTCCGCGTTTGGGAAGCCCGCGTCATGGATAAGACCCAGCGCGTCCGCCGATTCCAGCGGAAACAGCGCGCCCGTTGAGAAAGAATAGCGATCCGATTTCATCATGATCTCCCATGTAGAGAGGCGCAGCGGAGCGGGATGTTCCGCTGCGCCATGTTGTCGGTTCCGTCCGGTTATTGCGCGTCGAACGCTATTTCGTCGATGAGCTTGTTCAGCGCGGCGTCCAGCGCCTCCTGCGGCATGCGCGTGCCCTTTTCGATGCGACTGAGCGCATCCGCAATCTGCAGATCCATGGTGCCCATCTGCTCGAAGTGGACGTATGCCCAAGCGTAGGAGAGCTGCTTGAACGCAACGGAATACATCTCGTTCTGCTCGATGGCCGCCGCGATGTCGGGCATGTCAAGCTCGGACTGGCGCACGGGCAGATAGCCGGTGCCCAGCGCGAAATCGACATTCTGCTCAGGGGCAAGCATATAGCTGACGAAGTCCCATGCCGCTTCGATGCGCTGCGGGTCGCGGGTGAAGATGACGATCACGTTACCGCCGAGCGCGACGGACTGCTCCTTGAAATACGGCATTTCAATGGCGCCGATGTTGATGTCGATATCCTTCCAGCGGGAGATGCGGTTGCTGGACATGACGAGGAAGGCCAGGTTGCCGGCGAGGAACTTGTTTTCCGAGGCGTCGTGTTCGTTCGGGGCCATGATCCCGGAATCGACGAGCGTTTTCCAGTATTCGGCGACTTCGATCGCGCCAGGGCTGTTGAACACGGGGGTAACCACGCCGTCGTTTACCTCAACGACGGGGCAGCCGTTCTGCATGCACATCGATTTGAACAGCCAGCCCGAATCGGATACGTCAAACGCGGTGAAGCCGTCCATGCCGTTAACGTTTCCGCTCTCAAGGCACTGGAGGCAAACATCGTAGAACTCGTCCCAGGTCTTGGGCGGATTGGTCATATCGACGCCGGCCGCCGCGAGGATATCCTTGTTGTAGTACATCATCGGCGTGGAAATGCCATAGGGGACCGCGCAGATCTCGCCGGTGTAATAGCGGCAATAGTTCCAGATGCCCGGGAAAATATCGTCCGCGTTGAAGCCTTCGCGCTGGACAAGCTGCGCCATGTCGAAGTTGCCGAGGCTGCCCGTGAAGGAAGGCCCCGCGTACATGAGCGCGACGTCGGGCTGGGTATCGGTCAGCAGCGCCGCACTGACCTTGGTCGCCGTATCGTTCGCGCTGCCGGAGAAGGAGAGGTTGAGGGATACGAGATCGCTGCTTTCATCGAATGCCGTCGCGTGCCTGACGAATGTTTCGCCGCTCGTACCGGAGAGCGCATACCAAACCTCCAGCGTGACGGGTTCGCGCGCGGAAGCGTCCATTGGAATGGTCAGGTCGGGGCCCGCATCCGTGGGCGCCGCAGTGGTTTCGCCTCCCGATGCGCTCTGGCCTACGGACGGCGATTCCCCGGTCGGCGGTTCGGAGCCGTCGACGTTGGCGGGCGTAGGCAAGCACCCGCTCAGAGGTGCAAGCAGTACAAGCGCTGCCAGGAGCAGCGCACAGAGCTTTGTTCCGCGTTTCATGATTGACTCCTCCTTAAATGATTCGATTGGTCGACAGTGTGTTGGACGGCATCGGCAAAAAGCGGTCAGGACTTCATGCCGGTCAGCGTGATGGAGCGGACCAGTTGCTTCTCGGCGAAAATGAAGATGATAAGCACGGGCAGTATCGCCATGAGCGATGCGGCCATCATGATTTGATACTCGCTGCTGGATTCGGTGACGAGGTACTTGAGGCCGATCGGCAGCGTGCGGTATTCCGTCTTGGTGGTAATGATCAAGGGCCAGGTATAGCTCTTCCACGCGCCGAGGAAGGTAAACAGAGTCGCCGTGGAAATCGCGCCCTTGCTGTTGGGCACGACGACATGGGTGAGCACGCGGAAATGGCCGCAGCCGTCCAGCCGCGCCGCGTCGATCAGGTCGTTGGGGATCGCGGCGAAAAAGCTCGAAAGCAGCATGGTCGTAAACGCCGTCGAAATCTGCGGCAGGACGATTCCCGCGTAGGTATCGTTCAGCTTCATGGAGGAGACGACAAGGTACAGCGGGATCATGGTTACCACGGCCGGCACGAACATGCTGCTGAGCAGGAACATGGAAAACGTCTTCTGCCCGGGGAAGCGCATCTTGGTCAGCGCGTATGCCGCAAGGATCGAGATGACGATAATCAGCGCGGTCTGCAGGATTGAAGTATAGATGCTGTTGGCGTAGTACCGCAAAAACGGGATCATGTCGAACACGTCTTTGAAGTTCTCCCAGGTCCAGACGGAGGGAATCCACCGGGGCGGGTAGCTGTACACATCCACCTTGGTCTTGAAGGCGGAAAGCGTCATCCAAACGAACGGGAAGAGCATGCTCAGCGCGCCGATGAAAAGGATGGCAAACAAAATCCAGTTGCGGCGAATCAGTTTTTTCTGGGTCGTACGCATTCGCTTCGTCTCCCTTACTCGTAATCGACCGTCTTGCGGGCGCCGACTTTCCGCTGGACCATCGTGAATGCAAAGATGATGACGAACAAGATCAGCGCGCAGGCGGCGGCGCGGCCCATGCGCCCGTTCGTAAAGGCCAGCTCATAAATATAGTTGACGAGCAGCATTGTCGAGCGGAGCGGCCCGCCCGTCGGGGTCATGACGTTGACCTCGGTAAAGACTTTGAACGCTTCGATGAAATCCATCATGAGGACGAACGATACGACGGGACGAAGCAGCGGCAGCTTGATCTTCCAGAAGAGCTGCCAGCTCGTCGCACCGTCGATGCGCCCCGCTTCGAGATAGGATTCGGAGATGTTCTGAAGACCGGCCAGGAACAGGATGACGTTATAACCGAGCCCCTTCCAGACAGAGAAGATGAGGATGGACGCCAGCGACGTCTTTTCACTCAGCAGCCACTTGCTACTCGGCAGCCCGAGCCAGGAGAGGATCTGGTTAAAGGGGCCGATGTTGACGTCATAAAACCAGATCCAGATCAGGCTGGAGGCCACGACGGGGACGACCACGGGGGCGAAGTACGAGGCGCGCAGGAACTTCCTGAGCGGCACGTTGGAATCCAGCATAACCGCGATGAGCAGCGCGATGGTCACGTCGAAGCTCAGCCGCACGGCCGCGTAAATCACCGTGTGCCCAAGCGCGGAATAGAAATATTCGCTCGTGTCGCCCGTGAGCAAATAAACGTAATTGGCAAAGCCGACGCCCTTCATCGCGCCGGTGATGGTGTTGTAATTTGTAAAGCTGAGCTGGATGACCTGGATGACGGGGATAACGAACACGAAGAGCAGGAACGCGGCGCTCGGGATCAGCAAAAGCATCCCGATGCCGATTTCCGAAAGGTTGTACGTCGTGCCGAACAGGCGTACCTTTTTGACCGCATGGCCTTTTTGTTGCGGCCGCATCCCGCCGATGGCGTTGGACTCCATGCCGTATACCCCCTTCTAAAGCTTCGCAGTTTGGATTACGTCCGGGCGGTAACGGAGCGAAACCGGCCCGAACGCGCGTGGATAAGGGTTGCCGTCCGCGATGATCAGCGCTTCCGGCAGCAAGCCCTCGATCGTGATTTCGTCTCCGGCGCCGAACATGACCTGCTCAAACAGCGCAGGGGCGGCAAATCCGCGTGGGTCGTAGTCCGTGACGACGAGCGGGCGTTCGCTGACGAGCAGCGCCGCGCGCACCTGCTGATAGCCGGCAAAGCAGAGCATACCCGATACCGCGCGTCCGTAAAGGTTCTCGCGCTCCATTGCGGATACAACGATCTGCGCGGCGTGCGGCAGCGCGGATGGCGATCGGAGACCGTTTTTCGCGACGGTTAGATTCCCCGCGATCTCTTTCAAAGGCGTTTCGGGGACTTTTTGTCCTCCCATTGCCATGGCGCGCGCCGAGATAGTTTGCGCTTTTCCGTCGAGCGTGCCGAGGATGGTATTGCCGAGCACGATGTCGTTGAACCCGTGCGCGACAGAGACATTTCCATCGAACGCTTCGATCGCACCGCAGCCGGAGAATGCCAGCGTTTCAGGGGAAGCGTTAACTAGATTGCCCGCGGGAAACGCAATGATGGGGCCGACGTTTGCCGTGCCCATCGCTACGCCGAGGATGCGCGGACGCGCGTGGCCGGTCCTGAGCAATCGATCCGCGACATAAGCCGCGAACCCGTCTCCGCCCGCGACCAGATAGAAATCCGGCTCCCGCGCGGCGAGCGCGTCCACGCAGGCCTGCAGGCGGGGAACATAACCGTTCGCGTCCGCTTCTATCGGGCGCGACGCGCGGATGAGTCCGCCGCCCAACGCTGTGGCGGTACAAACGTCCGCACCGGCCAAAAAATGGTCGATCGCCCGGCAAACGTCGCCAATGCCGTCGGCTCCGCCCGCTGAGGGATTGACCAGCACAGCCGCTTTCATGGCCGGATCAGGACCTTGAAAGCCAAGCCCTCGGCGAGCGTCTCAAACGCCCGGGACGCCTGCGACAGATCGAAGCGGTGCGTGATCAGGCGCCGGAAATGCACGGGGTCGGCCTTGATGATCTCATGCGCGCGGTGGAACGCGGGCAGTTTAAACCCGGAGCTGCCTGTCACCGTAACCCCGCGGTAATGGATGGCGTAAGCGTCCAGCGACAGCGCGGTATGCGCGGGGAGCCCCGCGAATACGTGCACCGTGCCGTTATCGCCGATGCCTTTGACGTATTCCTCCACAAGCGCCGGAAGATTAACCGCAACGACGATGTTGTCGTACTCCCCGGCGTTTACGTCCTCGGGCTTGAGCGTGCGGATACCAAACGCGGAAACCTGCTCCCGCCGCGCGTCGGCCGGTTCGCTGACGGCCACATCCACATTCTGGGAAGCGAGCGTGAGCGCGAACAGCACACCCATCGGGCCTCCGCCTGCGATCAGAACGCGGCTCTGCGGCGTGATGCAGAGCTTATCCATTGCGGTCAAGACGCACGCGAGCGGCTCGACCAGCGTATACGCGTCGTCCGGCGAGTCGAGGCGGATGACGGCGTCGCGGACGAGATCGGAAGGAACCTCCACAAGCTCGCACAACGCGCCGGAAGAAACGTGGCGTTTCTCCCGGCACAGTTCGCCCGCGCCCTTCCTGCAAATTTCGCACGCGCCGCATTCGCCGTATGGAGCGACGACCACCGCGTCCCCGGGACGAAAGCCGCTTCCCTCCGGCGCGCGCTCGACCAAGCCGATGAATTCATGCCCGAGTATGCAGGGCGGCCGAAAATTCGGGTGGCCGTGCAGCCAGGTTTTCAAATCCGTCCCACAGATATCGCAGGCGAGGATGCGCACGAGGAACGCGCCCTCCGGCTCCGGAATTTCCCTCACCTCGAGGTTGCGCTCACCCAGATAGAGTAAAGCTCTCATGACCTGTCGACGCCTCCGCTGCGAAATTGATCATAAAACGTTTTCGCCGTGACACTGTCGGTCACGAGCGAGTTGAAATATTTCAGGCGCGCGGCGGCGGCGATGCCTTCGATTTTATCCGGCCCGCCGGCGAGGCAGATGACCTTGCGCACACGGTGAAGTCTGCGTATGTCGAAGGCGACCTGCCGGTACGCGTGGCCGAAGTGATACATGCTGCCGTTCGGGTGGAAAAAGTAAGAAAGGATATCGCCGACCGCGCCGCAGGAGGCGACCTCGGCCGAGCAGCGCTCGCTGATTTCATCGACGAACAGGCCGCCGCTCTGGGGCGGCCTGCCGAGGCCGATCACCGCCGCGTCCAGATGCGCCCAGTATTGCTCCAGCGTGGCCATGCGCTGCTCTTCGATTTCGCTGAAGGGACTCGAAAGCTCGCGGAACGCCGGAACGCTTACGAAATAGCTGCGCGCGCGGTGGCGCTCGGCGACGCGGTCCACGATGGTGTTGATCTGAAGGTACGGGTTGGATGTGCCGGACATGCCCACGAGCGGAACGTAAACGCGTTCGTCCCCGAGGTTTCGGTAGGAGAGGCGCAGGGACATGTTGTACATGGTTTTGCCCCAGCCGAGGCCGACGGTCTTGGTGCCCTTGAGCGCGCGCGGAAGATATTGCGCCGCCGCGACGGAGATGGCCTCCGCAATGGCGGCCGGATCGTCCGCGCCGCCATCGAGCGGGGCGACGATGACCTCCCGCAGCCCCAGCAGCTTCGTGACCGACTCGGCCATTTCGCTCAGGTCCGGATCCTCCGGCAGCGACACGTCGATGTTGACGATGCCGAGCTTTTCAGCGCGGTCGAGCAGGCGCGAAATCTGCGAGCGCGAGATGTTCTCCATCTCCGCGATCTGGCTTTGGGAGAGCTTGTCGATGTAATAGCTGCGCGCGATGGTGTACAGCAGCGTCAGCTCCGGCTTTTTTGTCATGTTCGCTCCATTTCGTTCAGAATGCGGAAAGGGAGGCGTACGGCGCGCGGACGAACGGTCGCTCACGCGCGCAGGATCTCGTTGAGCCGTACGATGCGCTCGGGCGTATTTTCGGCGAGGAACAGGTTCCTGCCGAAGGCAAAGCCGCGCACGCCGTCGTCCACCGCCGCCCTGGCGATGTCGAAGATATCCTTGTCCTTAGGACCGCCGGCAAGGATGATGGGAACGGGACAATTTGCGACCACAGCGTCGAAATTCTCCGTGTAAAACGCCTTGACGACGTCCGCACCAAGCTCGGCGGCGACGCGCGCGCCGTTGGCCTGGATCGCGAACGTTTGGGTTTTCGCGAAGTCCGCCGCGAGGATTTCCGCGACGACCGGGATACCGAGGCGGTGATATGCGTCGATATCCGCCGCCGCCTGCTGGATGCCCTCAGCGTCGTCCTCGCCTAAGACAAGCATCATCACAACCGCGTCCGCGCCGAGCAAAAGCGCCGTTTCGGGCGAAACATGGTTTCTATGCATGCGGGAAAACGAGCCGGACAGCCGCGTTCCGCCGAACGAGGAGCGCAGGAGCAGCTTTTTTTGAAGGAGCGCTTCTTCCGCCATAATGCGCGCGGGTTCCACGTTGACAAGGAACCCGTCCAGCGCCGTGCCGCTTTGTAGGCGCATGACGGCTTTCACGTCCGCGAGTCCCTCCGTCAATCCCGTCTGCGCGTGATCCAAAGCGAGCACGAACAGCTTTCCGTCGTGGTCGAAGAGCTTTGCCGTATGTCTGAGCAATCCGTTCATCAGGGCAATATCGCCTCTCAAATGCCAAGTATATGGAGCCACTATATGAATAGTAGGAACAATGTCATTATATTTGTATAGCGGAAAGGGTGTCAACCAATGGGCAATAAACGCAATTATGTGCATGTATTTCTTGCAGGATGGCGGCGGTCCGTGTACGGATTGACAAGGCGATTGCGGGCGAATATCATCAAAACAAAGGTATGGGAGGCGGAATTATGCGCATTGACGGCGTTCTGGTCGAGGATACCTATGCGGAAGGATTCCATATGTCCGGCACGCGTTTCCTCATTACGGCGGATACGCCTATGTGGGCGCTGGAAGCCGCAGGCAAGGCAACCGGTTTTGCGACGAGTATCATCGCCTGCGGCTGCGAGGCGGGTGTCGAAAGTACGTTTGAAGAGGGCCCGGACGGAAGACCGGGGGCGGCGGTCGTACTCATGGGGATGAGCCATAAACTCGTCGCCGAGCAGACGCTTGCGCGCGTGGGTCAATGTGTCATGACCTGCCCGACCACGGCCTGCTTTAACGGATGGGAGGGCGGAGAACAAATTGACGTCGGCAAGAGCCTGCGCTACTTCGGCGATGGGTTCCAAACGAGCAAGCTAATTTTCGGGAAACGCTTTTGGCGCATCCCCGTCATGGACGGCGAATTCTTGTGCGAGGAGCGCTTCGGCTCCTATGAACGGGGATCGGACAGCAACCTGATCCTATTCGGTACCGATCGCGCCGCGACGTTGCGCGCGGCGGAAGCGGCGGTCGCGGCCATGCGCCGGAGCGGCGGGGTGATCCTGCCGTTTCCGGGCGGCATTGTGCGAAGCGGTAGCAAGGTCGGCTCAAAATATAAGAAGCTGCACGCCTCAACCTATCACAACTGCTGCCCGACGCTCAAAAGCGCGCCCGATACGCGCGTGCCGGACGGCGCGAACTGCGTTTATGAACTCGTGCTGTGCGGGGCGAAGGAAGCGGATATTCGCCGCGCGATGGCTGTCGGCATACGGGCGGCCGCACTGCCTGGGATTGTCCTGATATCGGCCGGCAACTACGGCGGCAAGCTGGGAAAGGTGCGCTATCCGCTCTATGAGATCCTGAACGGGGAAACAGGCGTATGAACGCGGACTGGAGGGAAGCGGCGCGGCGGATCGCGAAGGCTCTTCGCGGCGCGCGCGCGCTGTCGATTTTCGGCCTGTGCGGCATGACGCTGGAGGATCAGCACCGCGCGTTCGGCCTTGCGCGCGCCCTCGGCGCGTTCGTTTCCGTCGAGCGTCCGTTGCTGCCGACGCTTACGCGCGGTTCGCTCGCGCGGCACAGGCTGGCCCTCGTCGCGGGAGGAGAGCCGGATTTTCCGCTGCCGGAGGGCATGGGGGGTTTGCGTGACGACCGGCTGCTTACGGCGGATGCGTGGCGGAACCTCCGCATTCTGCAGCGCGGGCGGACGAGTGCCGAAGCGGAAGGCTATAGGGCGCTCTACGATACGATCCTGTCGGCGGGCGGCGCGGCGTTTCTGTTTTGTGCAGATCGGGCGGACGATGCGTTGCGCATCGAGCTTGCGGCATTTCGCGCGGAATGTGGAGTGCCGCGCGGGCTGGATTACATACAACTGACGGACGTCGTCAACCTGCTCGGCGCGTATGAGACCGCGCTGGAGGAGGCGGGCGGCGCGCACGCTGCTTTCGCGGGCGGGAGCGAAAAGGCGGAAGACGCATACGCGCTCGGCGAGCTGCTGCGCCAAAATGCAATCGACGCGGCGTTGCTGGTCGGCCAGAGCGCCGAAGGCGCGCATGCCGTACTGAGTGCGGGCGTGCCGCTGTATGCGATCGGCCGGGATACGCCGGGGGCGGAGCTGTGCGTGACGACGGCGCCGCTCGGCGCGGAAGAAGGTGGAACGATCCTTAGGGACGACGGTGTTCCGCTCGCGGTTCCCACCGTCGAAAAAGGCGGTCTGTCGGCGCTCGGCGAGGTATTGAGCTTTCTCATGTCGGAGGTGGGCGGATGCTGAAAGTCGCAAACGGACGCGTATACGACCCGAAACACCGCGTCGACGGCGAAGTGAGAGATGTATATTATGACCGCGGAACGATCGTGGAACCCACGGACGGCCCCTGCGAGGTGTTCGATGCTTCCGGCTGCGCGGTGCTGCCGGGCGGCATCGATATCCACAGCCACATTGCGGGCGAACCTCTACCTCTGCTCCGCGAAGCCGGCAGCCCGGTCGTCCCGACCACACGCCGTCTCGGCGAGGAATACGCACACATGGGGTACACGCTGGCGGTCAACGCGGCCATGCCTGCGCTCGCCGCGCGGCATACGTTTGCCGAGGAGAACGCGATACCGGGGCTTGATACCGCAAACCTCGTATGGATCGGCGAAAACCCCGTTCTGCTCGAGCTTACCCGGCGCGGTTCGGATGAGGAGCTGGACCAGTACCTGAGCTGGCTTCTGGCCATGTCCGGTGCGCTGGGACTCAAGCTCATCAACCCCTGCGCGGGTAGTAAGGACGGCGAACTGCCCTATTTTAGGCTGATCGGCCGACTGACAGACGCATGCGCGCGGCTCAGGCTGCCGCACCCGCTGCATCTTCACCATCCGTTCCTCGGGCGCATGGACGCTTTCGAATCGGTGGCGGAGACGGTGGAACGTCTGGGAGGCAGGCGCATCCATTTGGCGCACCTGCAGTTCTACGGCTATAAGAAGAACGGCGACGGCCGGACGGTCTCCGCCGCACAGGAACTTGCGGACTTGATCAACGCGCATCCGAACGTCACCTGTGATGTCGGGGCCGTGGTGTTCGGCGGCGCGGCGGCGGTCACTGCGGATACGGAGTTCGCGAAGAAGCTCGCCAAAGGCAGACGCGGTTTCCGGAGCGAGTTCTGGGAGGCGGACGGAGAATTCGGCGTGCTGCCGCTTCGGTACGATCCCCAAAACGCCATGGGCGCGACGCAGTTCCTGACGGGCCTCGAACTCCTATTGCGCATGGAAGACCCTTCGCGCGCCTTTTTGACGACCGACCATCCGAACGGGGGACCTTTCACCGCCTATCCGTACCTGATTCGGCTCATCATGGACCGGGCGTTTCGCGGCGAGGAACTTATGAGGCTCAACCCCGAGGCCGTCTCGCGCAGCGCGGTGCCGTCGATCATGCGCGAATACACGCTCTATGAAGTCGCCCAAATGACGCGCAGCGGCCCGGCGGCGGCGCTTGGGCTGCCGGACAGGGGCCATCTTGGCGTTGGCGCCGGGGGCGGCGT
>DATMYG010000247.1:0-2198 GCA_035561055.1 Clostridia bacterium
AGACGGCCGTGCTGACCGAGCGGATCGTGCGCCTCGTGCGCGAGGGCCTCGGCGTGAAGGAGCTTTTGTGCGTAACCTTCACCAACGCCGCCGCCAACGAGATGAAAAAGCGCATCGAGCGCGCGCTCGCCGAAGCCTCGCTGCACGCGCCGGATGAAGCGGAGGCCGCGCGGCTCAACGAGGCGGCGCGGGAGAGCGCTTCCGCCTCCATCTCGACGCTGCACTCCTTCTGCACGCAGATATTGCGCCGCCACTTCAACGAGGCGGGGCTCGACCCGGATTTCCGCGTGGCGGACGAGAGTGAAACCGCCCTCGCGCGCGAAGAAGTATGGGATGAGCTGTGCGAGGCGCGCCTTTCGAGCGAAAGCGCGGCCTTCGCCTCCCTCTTGGAGGCGCTGGGCAGCGACGGCGCGGCGTTCGAGGCCGTGACGCAGCTCTACGACTTTTGCCGCTCGCTGCCCGACCCGGAGGCTTTTCTCGATTTGGCCGAGGCGAAGTACCATGCGGACGCGGACGAATTGGAGGCTTCCGAGGAAGCGCAGGAGCTCCTCTCCCGCACACGAAGGGTCGTCCTCGCGAAGGCCGCGGCGCTCGCCCGCGCGCGGGACGCGCTCGCCGGGGAGCATCCGGGTCCTGCGGCGTTCATCGACGAGGAAATCATGCACGCGCGCATGGTCGCCATGCAGCGGACCCCGGCACTCATCCGCGAGGCGCTCGCCACGAAGCCGCATCCCGAAAAGGGCAGGATCAACTGGCGCGGCTGCCCGGACGCGCTCAAAAAAACCGCGGACGACGCGCGCGCCAAGCTGCGCGACGCGCTCGCGGACGAGGCGAAGAGTTGGCTCCGCGGCATGGAATATGAGGCGGCGCTCATCGCAAGGCAGCAGCCCCTCGTCGCCGAGCTGTGCGCGGCCGTCAGGGATTTTTCTCTGCGCTTTGCCGAATATAAGCGCGCGAAGTCCGTTATCGACTACGGGGATATGGAGCAGCTCTCCCTCGCCCTTTTGCGGGACGAGCGGATCGCCCTCGAGTACCGCAGGCGCTTCCGCTATGTATTCATGGACGAATATCAGGACTGCAACGCCGTGCAGGAGGAAATCGTGCGCGCGCTCGCCAACCCCGGCGCGCTCTTCCTCGTGGGGGACGTCAAGCAGTCTATTTACCGCTTCCGCTCCGCGGAGCCCGGGCTGTTCATCCGGCGCTACCGCGCCTACAGGGACCCCGCTCAGGGCTGCCGCATCGATTTGAACGCGAATTTCAGGAGTTCTTCCGGCGTGATCGGCGCGGTCAACGCCGTCTTCGCGCGGTTGATGCGCGAGGAGGTCGCCGAGCTCGAGTACGACGCGAGCGCCGCGCTCGTGCACGGGCGTGAGGAGCATGGGGAGGATGCCTCCCCCGCGGTCGAATTCGCGTTCGCCGACCTGATTGCCGAATTCCCGGAGGAGGAGCGCGAGAGCGACGAGGACGCTGAGGCGCAGGAGGAGGGCGGCGCGCCTTTAGAGGATGAGGAGCCGCGCGGCGTCGCCGCGCTCGAAGCTTCCCTCGCCGCAGGGCGCATCCGCGCCATCATGGAAAGCGGGGAGCTGTTTGACCCGCAGGCCGGGGGGATGAGAAAGCCCCGGTATTCCGACTTCGCCATCCTCCTTCGCTCCTACAAAAACGCCGCCGAGGACTGGCTCTCGGCGCTCAGCCTCGAGGGCATCCCCGCCTACGGGGAACTCGCGGGCGGCTTTTTCGACGCGGTCGAGGTGCGCGTGTTCATGGACCTCATGCGCGTCGTCGACAACAGGCTGCAGGACATCCCCCTCGCGGCCGTGCTACGCTCCCCCATCGGCGGCTTTTCGACGGAGGAGCTCATCGAGATGCGCGCGCTCTACGGGAAGGACGCATCATCCGCCTCTTCCTGGCGCTGCTTCGATTCGCTCACGGCCGCTTCCAAAACCGACACGGAGCTGGGCGCGAAGGCGAAGGCCTTCCTCGAGCGGCTCTCGGACTGGCAGGAGCTCGCGGGACTGACGAGCGTGCAGGCGCTCATAGCTAGGCTCCTCGACGACACGGATTACGCCCTCTTCTGCCGCGCCCTGCCCGGCGGGCGGCAGCGCGAGGCGAACCTCGACGCGCTATGCGAGAAGGCGCGCCTGTTCGAAGCGACGGGCGCTTCGGGCCTTTCCGCTTTCCTGCAGTACGCGGACAAGCTG
>DATMYG010000248.1:0-4130 GCA_035561055.1 Clostridia bacterium
GCTTAAAGAGGTCCGTCAGGCGATAGACTACTGTACCGAGCGCGGGCGCATCCTCGAGATGGCCTTCAGCGGCATAGGCGTGCCGGGCGGCTCGATGCTCAGCGCCAACAGCAGGTATTACGAAGACCTCAAGGCGAACTACGCAGGGTACCGCGACAGCGACGCCGAGGACAACACGGCGCGCGCCGTCGCCCTGCTCGAAGGCGCGGGCTTTACGTACAACGCTTCCGGCGCGGCCTATTCCGAGGCAGATAAGACCGCGGACGCGCCGCGCTACAACGCTGCGGGGGAAGGGCTGATCTTCCGCCTGTGGTACGACTCCAACAACACCGAGGACCAGGACGCCTGCACGATGATGCAGACCGCCTGCGCCGAGGCCGGCATCCAGCTCGAAACGCAGGGCTACGACCAGGCGACCCTGTGGGACTCCACCGCGGCGTTCGATTACGACATGTACGTCGTCGAGTGGGGCGCGTACGTGGATCCCTCCTTCACGCTGTCGATGTTCTGCTGGGAGGACGGATACTGGGCCTACGCGAACAACGGTTACAATGAAACGGGCTACAGCAACCCCGAGTACGACGCGCTCTACAGCGAGCAGCTCTATACCAAGGACGACGCCGCGCGCCGGACTATCGTAAACCAGATGCAGGAGATGGTCTACGAGGACTGCCCGATGATTATCCTCGGCTACTTCTATTACATACAGCCCGTGAATAGCGCCAAGTGGCAGGGCTATTCCCAGCTGCCGCAGGGCTCCGAGTACGGGCTGCTGTGGGACTATACCTCGCTCTATTACAACCTGATGCACCTGCAGCCGGTCGCAGGCAAATAAGACCCATAGCGCATACAACGGCATGGCGGGCAATTGCCCGCCATGCCTGATATTCAAAAACGCGGCGCAACCGGATTTCGACAAAACAATTTATAATAGTAAGGGATGATGCATATGCAGGCGAGAAGAATTCTCAGCAAGCTCTTTTACATGCTTGTGACCATCTTCTGCGTGCTGGTGTTCAATTTTGTGCTGTTCCGCCTTCTGCCGGGCGATATCATCACGCGGCTCGACCGCACCACCAAGGCCAGCGCGGAGGCGCTCAAGAACCTCGCGGCCTACTACGGGCTCGACGGCACGCTTGGGGAGCAGTTTTTGGGCTACTTCGGCAAGCTCGCACGCTTCGACCTTGGCGTTTCGTATACCTTCAGCAAGCCCGTCTGGAGCGTGATCGCCTCGCGCATCCTGCCCACGGTGATGCTGCTTGGCATTGCCGAAATCATCGCCATCGTGCTGGGCACTCTCTTCGGCGTCGTCGCCGCATGGAAGCGCGGGCGGGCGATCGACACGGGGCTCCTCTCGTTTTCCCTCGTGATCTACTCGATGCCGACTTTCTGGCTGTGCATGATGCTTATCCTCGTGTTCTGTACGGAGCTCGGATGGTTCCCCTCGATGGGCATGTACACCACGGGCAAGATCTTCACCTCGACCTGGGCGCATATACGGGACGTCGCCAATCATATGGTGCTGCCCATCGCCTGCATGGGCCTTGGCATGACGGGCGAATATTGCGTGACCATGCGCAGCACCATGATGGACGTGCTCTCCGAGGACTACATCACGACCGCCCGCGCGAAGGGTTTCCGCGAGGGATACGTGCTGCGCCGCCACGCCATGCCCAACGCCATGCTGCCCATGGTGACGCTCGTTTTTATGAACCTCGGCTTCGTCATCGCGGGCGCGGTGCAGCTTGAGACGATGTTCGCCTGGCCGGGCCTCGGGAGCCTGACCTACACCGCCATAGACAACCGCGACTACACGCTTTTGCAGGGCATTTTCCTGTTCACGACCGTATCGACGATCCTCGCCAACTTCATCGCCGACGTCGCGTACGGGCTGATCGACCCGCGCATTAAAAATTAGGAGGCGCGGCATGAAAGAATTTTTTAAATTTCTGTTCCGAGTTGGCCGCGCCCGTTCCGTCCGCGCCGAAATGCAAAGGATGCGCGCGAGAGAGTTCTTCTCCCACGTATACCGCAACAAGACCGCGTTCGTAGGCAGCATGATCGTCCTCCTCTTCGCCCTCGTCGCCATCGTCGGGCAGAGCGTCGTGCGCTTCGACCTCGGCGCGACGGGCGCCTCGGGCGCGGAGCGCTGGCTCTCCCCGAGTCCTTCCCACTGGCTCGGTACCGACCACCTCGGGCGGGACCTGTTCGACTTCCTCGTCGCGGGCGCCCGGGTATCGATGCTCGTGGGCGCGGTGGCGACGGCCATCTCCATGGTCATCGGCACAGTCGTAGGCGTCGTATCCGGCTATTTCGGCAGGTGGATCGACATTGCGCTCATGCGCCTGACCGACTTTATGCTCTGCATCCCATGGCTGCCGCTGTGCATGGTGCTCGCGGCGATTCTCGGCTCCAGCCTCGTCAACATTATCCTCGTCATCGGTCTCACGGGCTGGGCGGGCAGCGCGCGCCTCGTGCGGGCGCAGACGCTCTCGGTCAAGGAAATGGCCTATGTCGAGCGCACGGTCTCCATCGGCGCGAAAAGCGGCCACATCATGATGAAGCATATTTTGCCCAACGTGTTCCCCGTGGTGTTCGCCAACACGGTGCTTTCCGCCGCCGCGGCCATCAGCACGGAAACGACGCTGAGCTTCCTCGGCCTTGGCGATACGAGCCGGCCGAGCTGGGGCATGATCCTCTACTACGCCAACTCCGTCAACGCCGTCGCCAAGGGCGCGTGGTGGTATTTCCTGCCCGCGGGCGTCTGCGTGGTGCTCGTGGTGCTGGGCCTGACGCTCATGGGGTACGCGTTCGACGAGATCCTCAACCCCAGGCTGAAGGAGAGGTGAGCGACATGGAAATGCAAAACAAGCTCCTCGAGGTGAAGGACCTCAAAGCCTACTTCAAAACGGCCAAGGGCGTGCTGCGCGCCGTGGACGGCGTGGACTTCGATCTGAATTATGGCGAGGCGCTCGGCCTCGTGGGCGAATCCGGCTGCGGCAAGACCACGAGCGCGCTTTCCATCTGCCGGATGTTGCCAAAGGAGGGGTACGTCGCGGGCGGCGAAATCCTCGTCGAGGGCGTCGACTACGCGAAGCTATCCGATGACGAGATACGCGCCCACCGCTGGAAGGACGTTTCGATCATCTTCCAAGGCGCGATGAACGCCATGAATCCCGTCAGGCGCGTGGGCTGGCAGATCGCCGAAGCCATCGTTTTGCACGAGGGGGTCGATATGAAGGCCGCCATGGCGCGCGCGGGTGACCTGCTCGAGCTGGTGGAAATCCCGCGCGACAGGCTCAGCCGCTACCCGCACGAATTTTCGGGCGGCATGAAGCAGAGGGCAATGATCGCCATGGCGCTTGCCTGCGACGCGAAGGTCGTCATCGGGGACGAGCCCACCACCGCGCTCGACGTCATGATCCAGGCGCAGATACTCGACCTTCTCGAGCGCCTTCGCCGCGAAAGGAAGATGGGCCTCATCCTCATCACGCACGACCTCTCGATCCTCGGCGAAACATGCGACAGGATCGCCGTCATGTACGCGGGCAAGATCGTCGAAACCGGCACCGTGCGCGACATCTTCTCGCGCGCGGCGCACCCGTACACGCGGCGGCTCATCGCGTGCTTTCCGCACATCGGCGGGGAAAAGGCCGTACCGGACGGTATAGAAGGCTTCCCGCCGAACCTGGTTGACCCGCCCAGGGGCTGCCGCTTTCACCCGAGATGCCTCGAAAAGTGCGACGCCTGCCGCGAGGCCGAGCCGGAGAAGCGTTTCCTTTCCTCCACGCACAGCGTGGCCTGCCACAGGGCGGAGGTGAGCTCATGAGCGCGCCTTTGGTTTCAGTCCGGGATCTTAAGGTGTATTTCCAAGTGCGCGGCGGCCTGTTCTCGCCGCAGAAAACCGTGCGCGCCGTGGACGGCGTCAGCTTCGACATCGCGCGCGGGGAAATTCTCTCGCTCGTGGGCGAGTCCGGCTCCGGCAAGACCACGACGGGCAAGGCGATTTTGCGCCTCGTCAGCGAGACCGCGGGCGAGGTGCGCTTCGCGGGTGAGATCGTCAGCCAAAAGAACAACGAACTGCATGAGTTCCGCAAAAAGGCGCAGATGGTCTATCAGGACCCATACCA